>NZ_SOKV02000001.1:0-247982 GCF_004407025.1 Paracoccus sp. DMF | reverse complement strand
ATCAGGCTATGGATCCGCCATTTGTCAACATAACCTAAGACAGCTTTGCCATCATGTTGCTTTAAAACACGATGCACGTCGTGACGAAGCGGCAAAGGTATTTCCATCGACTATCCAGATGCGCATGGCTCCATTCGGGCCACGCCCCAACTGGAGCCCACGAGGCCCTGATGTCGGACAAACTTGCTCTGATCATTGCAGCCGCTGCCCGGAAGGCATTTTCAAAGCTGTTTCGAGAAAATGCCGAAGATTTTTATTACTGCACACTTGTCAGCACGGGTGAGGGCCTTGCCCCCTATCCTTCGGCGTGGTCGTGGCAGGCTTTGGAGCCTGAGGCCGCCGACGCAACCAACCCCAAGGCGCGTAGGGCCTTGCTGAAATGGTCCTATTCCGATAGCCCTTATTGGCTGTTTGGTCAGGAATATTTCGATGACGTGGTGAAAGCCTTTTCTGAAATGGTCAATCTTCATGAATTGGAAAGCGCGGAGGAGTATTGCCAGGAGTTGGAGCGTCGCTTGTCCGCGACCGAGGCGGCGATGGCCCTGCTCGATTCCGAGCGGCTTTTCGGCACTGGTGAAAAGCGGGTCGGGACGGTTATTCTTGCCGAGGTGATGCCGCCTGACCACAGCAACACGGAACGGGCGTTAAGGCTGAATCCGCCTGGTCCGGCTCTGGATGCCTGGTTGGAAGAGGCCGCCGAGGAATGATCGACAGATCAAGCCTCGATACGAACTTCACATTGCCGCCATTATAACCAAGACGGTCTCGTTGAATTGCAAGACTGTAGGCATCAGCATGAAGGCTCTTGGTTTCTGACATGAACGCCAATTTCGCGCCAGGGTGGTTTTTGGTCGTGACGGCTGGCTGGCGGTCCCATCGGGAAGTGCCATGCGCGCGGAAAATCATTTGCGCGGCGGGGCGATCGTCGTTGGATCATCTTTGCCCAGCCGGGAAGCGCCGGGCGGATTCGCATGCCGCAAGCTGGACGTTCGCCTTGGCGCGTCTTGGGAAAGCCCGGCGCAGGCCGGGCTTCGCATTGAGATCATCCTTCGGCCTTTTCGCCGATCTTGTCCTGCGTCCTGGTCATGAAATCCGAGGCGTCATGGCGTTCCCAGAGCTGCTCGGCAGGCTCGCCCGAGGTCTTGTTGACCATGATGCCGCGCCGAACGGCGGGACGCGCGGCGATCTCGTCATACCAGCGCCGGACGTGGCCATAGATCCCGGCATCGAGGAAGGTCGCCGCGTCGCCATAGACCTTGCCCGCGATGACCTGGCCATACCAGGGCCAGATCGCCATGTCGGCGATGGAATAGTCCTCGCCGGCCATGAAGCGGTGATCGGCCAGGTGCCGGTTCAGCACGTCGAGCTGGCGCTTCGCCTCCATCGTGTAGCGGTCGATGGCATATTCGATCTTGACCGGGGCATAGGCATAGAAATGCCCGAAGCCGCCGCCCAGGAAGGGGGCCGAGCCCATCTGCCAGAACAGCCAGTTCAGCGCCTCGGTCCGCGCCGCCGGATCACGGGGCAGGAAGGCGCCGAACTTCTCGGCCAGATAAAGCAGGATCGAGCCGGATTCGAACACCCGCCGCGGCGGCGTGACCGAATGGTCCATCAACGCCGGGATCTTGGAATTCGGGTTCACCGCGACGAAGCCGCTGCCGAACTGGTCGCCATCGCCGATGCGGATCAGCCAGGCGTCGTATTCGGCATCGCAGCCGGCTTCCAGCAGCTCCTCCAGCATGATCGTGACCTTCTGCCCGTTGGGCGTGGCCAGCGAATAGAGCTGCAAGGGATGCTTGCCGACCGGCAGGTCCTTGTCATGCGTCGGCCCGGCAACGGGCCGGTTGATGCTGGCGAACTGGCCGCCGTTGTCCTTGTCCCATGTCCAGACCCTGGGCGGGGCATAGTCGTCGCTCATGACTTCTCCTGTCGCTGCCTGGTCCCAAGATGTAGAGGATGGCGCCGAACATCAACCGTGGCTGCGGTGGCACCGTCGCCTGGCGATGCGGTTTTCCGCCATGGTGCGCGTCGCAGGTCCGATGCGTCACTTCCGGCGCGCGAGGATGTCCAGCATCCTCTGGCGGGCGGCATCGGGCAGATCTTCGGGCAGGTCGGCCTTGGTCGCCGGGGTGTCGCCGACCTGGATCAGCATCGCCATGCCCATGGTGTAATGCGGCGAGCATTTGATGCCCCAGATGCCGGGCGCATCCAGCGTCACCGCGATTTCCTCATCGATCTTGCCGATGAACTTCGCGCCGCCCTCGGGGATCATGCCGGCGATGCTGGCGGCATTGTGGCCCGGATCGGCGGCGATGAACTTCACCGTATCGCCGGGCGCGATCACCAAGTATTCGGGCTCGAAGGGCATCGGGCCGGTGGTGTTGCGGTTCAGCATCCTGACCTCATGGGTCTCGGCCAGGGCGGCGGCGGGAAGCAGGCAGGCCAGCAGGGCGGCACGCAGCAGCATGGTTTGTCCTTTCACGACAGACGCTGGAAGGCGAAGACCGGGCGGCCGCCGCCGGGATGGGGGATCAGTTCGGCCTCGACCCCGAAGATCCGACGGATCAGCGCCGGGGTCAGGGTTTCGGCGGGCGGTCCCAGGGCCACGCAGCGGCCGGCCTGCATCACCAGCACCCGGTCGCAGCGCAGCGCGTGATGCAGGTCGTGCAGCGCGATCACCGTGGTGGTGCCCAGCCCCGCGACCAGGTCGAGGATGCCAAGCTGGTGGCGGATATCCAGGTGGTTTGTCGGCTCGTCCAGCAGCAGGATGCGCGGCTGCTGCGCATGGGCGCGGGCGATATGGACGCGCTGGCGCTCGCCGCCCGACAGCGTGGACCAATCGCGCGCGGCCAGATGCGCCATGCCGACCGCCTTGAGCGCGGCGGCAACCGCCGCGTCGTCCCCGGGCCCCCAGGGCCGCAGCGGCCCAAGCCAGGGGGTGCGGCCCAGCTCGACCGCATCCTGGACCGAGAGGCGGTCGCCGGTCTCGGCCGACTGCGCCACCAGCGCCAGGCGCTGCGCGATCTGGCGGCGGCGCAGCCGCGCCATCGGCTGGCCCTGCAGCCGGATCTCGCCGCTGTCGGGGCGGACCAGCCCGGCCATCAGGCTGAGCAGCGTCGACTTGCCCGAGCCGTTGGGTCCGACCAGGCCCAGCATCTCGCCTGGGCGCAGGGCCAGGCTGACATCGGCGACGATGTCGCGGCCGGCGATGCGGCGGCGGGCGCGGGCGACCTCCAGCACCGGCGTCATCGCTGCCTGCCCCGGACCATGACCACGGCAAAGGCGGGCGCGCCGACCAGCGCGGTGATGACGCCGATGGGCAACACCTGGCCGGGCAGGACGACGCGGGACGCCACGTCGGACAGCACCAGGAACACCGCGCCCGCCAGCGCCGTCGCCGGGACCAGCCGGGCATGGCGGCTGCCGACGAGGAAGCGCATGGCATGCGGCACGACCAGCCCGACAAAGCCGATGGCCCCGGCGATCGAGACCATGACCGCCGTGATCAGCGCCGCCGTGCCGATCAGCACCGCCTGCGTGACGCGCAGGTCGATGCCAAGCGCGGCGGCGCTCTCGGCGCCGAAGGTGAAGGCGTCGAGCGCGCGGGCGTGCCACAGCGTCACCGCCAGCCCCAGCGCCGCCACGGGCATCGCCAGCCAGGTGTCCGGCCAGCGCACGCCCGAAAGATTGCCCAGCAGCCAGAACATGATGCCGCGCGCCTGCTCGGCGCTGGCCGATTGCGCGATGATCAGCGCGGTCAGCGCGTTGAACATCTGCGAGCCGGCGATGCCGGCCAGGATGATGACGCCTGCGCCGCGCAGCCCCGTGCCGCCGCCCGCCATCCGCGCCAGCGCGGCCACCAGCGCGAAGGCGGTCAGTGCGCCCGCGAAGGCCCCGGCCGACATGCCGACCAGCCCGGCGCCGAACCCCGCGACTGCGATCAGCACCGCCCCGGTCGAGGCCCCCGCCGAAATGCCCAGCAGATAGGGCTCGGCCAGCGGGTTGCGCAGCAAGGCTTGCAGGATCAGCCCCGAGAGCGCGAGGCTGGCGCCGCCGCAAGCCGCGACCACGGCGCGCGACAGCCGGTAATGCCAGATCACGCTGGCGTCGATCGGGTCGGGCGCGGCCGAGGAAAGCCCCGCCTTGACCGCCAGCACCTCGATGACGGTGGCAAGCGGGATCCGCGTCTCGCCCACCACCGTGCCGAAGATCAGCGCCGCGACCAGCGCCGCTGGCGCCAGCCACAGCCAGTCCCGCCTGCGTCCGGCGGTCGCGGCGCGCACCTTCATTTCAGGTCGAACCCGACCAGCGCATCGGCCAGTGATTCCAGCGCGTAGATCGTGCGCACCGAGGGGTCCATGGCATTGGCCGGCAGGGTGACGATGCGGTCATGCCGGACGGCCTGCATCTGGCGCGTCACCGGATCCGAGGTCAGGAATTCGCGCTTGACCGCGATGTCGTCGGCCGGAAAGCGGCGGCGGTTCATCTCGGCCGCGACGATGAAGCTCGGCTCGGCCTTGGCGATGGTTTCCCAGCCGACGGTCGGCCATTCCTCTTGCGAGCGCACGACATTCTTCACGCCCAGCTTCGACAGCATCCAGCCCGGCGCGGCGTTGACGCCGGCGACATAGGGGTCGATCTCGATATCGGCCGAGGAATACCAGAACACGCCCGAGACATCCGCCGACAGGCCCAGACGCCTGGCCTTTTCGACCGCGCCGGCCTCGCGCGCCTTCAGGTCCGCGACCACCTCGGCGCCGCGGTCCTGGACGTCGAAGATCTGCGCCAGCTCCTCGATGCCCTGATAGAGCAGCGCGGTGTCGAACATCACGCTGCGCGCGCCGTCCATGCTCTGGCTGTTGTCCTTGCCGACGCATTCGGTGGGCATGATCCAGCTGGGGATCTTCGCGTCGTCGAACATCTCGCGCGTGCCGACCGCGCCCTGCGGGCCGATCATCCATTCATAGGCGGTGACGACCAGCTCCGGTCTCTTGGCCAGCACGCTCTCGAAGCTGGGGGCGTTGTCGGCAAGGCGCTCGACCTTGGCGTCGGCTTCCTCGAACTCCGGCAGCACCGGGTTGACCCACAGCGCCGTGCCCGCGACCTTGTCGGCCAGGCCCAGCATATACAGGATCTCGGTCGTGCTTTGCCCGACGCTGACCACGCTTTCGGGCGCCTTGTCGAAGGTCACCTGATGGTCGCAACTGGTCAGGGTCAGCGGGTATCCGGTGCCCGCCAGCGCCATCGGCGCCAGGGCGAAGGTGGCGGCAATCGCCGTGGTGTATCTCAGCATGATGGTCCCTTCCGCTGCATCATGGGCAGGCGCAGGGCATGGACAGGCATGCAGGGCAGGCGGTGCCGGCAGCAAACCCCGTCCGGGCCCACCGCCCGGGTTGGTCATTGCGCCGGCAGGTCTCCTGACTGACGGGTCACGGCAGGGACGCGGCCTTCCCATGGCGCGGGGCCACAGTGGCTGTTTCGCATCCTGCTCGCCGCCTACAGTTGCGGGGGCAGTTCCGGTTCGGGGCCTTGACCCCGACGGATTCCCTTTCAATTCCTTGCGGAAACCGACGCTTCGCCATAGCGTCCCGCGCCCGCGCTGGCAAGGCCGGGAAGCCGGGCCGGCGGAAGCGCGGATTTCATGGATGGGGCCAGGCCGTTCGCGCTTGCCTTGGTGCTTTCCCCCGTCAGCGACCCCGCAGACCCGCGATCACCCGATCTGCCATGCGGGCGCAACGGGCGCCGTCGAAGGGAAAGACCGTATCGAAACCGCCGCGCAGCCGCGTCTCCAACGCCTGGCGCAGCCGGCGACGGGCGCGAAACAGCCGCGTGCGCACGGTGATCGGGTTCAGGCCCAGGTCGCGGGCGATGCTCGGGATCGGCTGGCCCTCGACCTCGTGCAGCAGGAAGGGCAGCCGCAGTTCGGGCGGCAGGCGGCTCAGCGCCTCTTCGAGCAGGCCGCGGATCTGGTGGCGGGCGGCGCCGGTCTCGGCGGTCTCGGCGCCGGGGAATGCCAGCACATCGGCCTGGGGGCTGGTCTCATCACTCACGCTGTGGTCCTTGTCGGGGCGCCGGCGGCGGGCCTGCATCCGGGCGGCATTGATGGTGATCCGGCTGATCCAGGTGGAAAAGCGCGCCTCGCCGCGAAAGCCGTCCAGATGGGTGAAGGCGGCAAGATAGGCCTCTTGCACCGCCTCCTCGGCCTCGGCGTCCGAGGGCAGGATGCCGCGGGCAATGCGAAACAGGCGCGGGTTCATCCGCCGCACCAACTCGCGGATCGCCGCCTCGTCGCGGGCGCGGGCTGCGGCGACCAATTGCCAGTCGGGGTCGCCCTGCGCCTTGGCAAGGGGGCGGGCGCGGATCATGTCGCGCCCTCCGCCTCGGTCCGGCCGCTGGCGAGGATCGCGTCGAGGCTTGGGAAAGCTGCCAGAACCTCGGGCATCAGATCCTCGCTGTCCGCCGCCATGCCCTTCCAGCCGGGGTCGCCGGGCCGGCCCACCACGATCCGCTCGACCATCGCGGCCATTTCATGCGGCTGGCAATAATAATCGTAGACGCCGGGCAGGGTCAGCGTGACCTCGAACGCCTGATCCGGCAACAGCAAACCGCTGTCCCAGGGCTGGGCGCCGGCCGGAATGCGGCGTTGGCGGTCGAATACGGCCGGGTGATAGGCGGTGGCGGTATGGCTGTTGCCCGGATCGCGGTTCACGAAGCGCAGGACCGCGCCCGGCGCCACCGCCAGCCCCTGGGGCGAGAACCAGACCCTTTCACCGCGCGGGGTGCCGCGCATGGCGATCTCCTCGGGTCCAGCGGCCTTGCCGGCGCCGGCAAGCGCGCCAAGGGCGACGAGACCGCCGCCCAGGACCAGCAGATGGCGGCGGCTGAGCCTCATTGCGCCAGCCTGTCGCGCGCGCCCGCGTCGTGATACAGCACGACATGGGCATGGGGCTTCTCGACGCCCGGATGGCCGGCGTTGTAATAGATGTCGACGCTGGTCACCCTATCCTCGCCCAACGGCAGATCGTTGAAACCGCTGCCATTTTTCAGGTCGTCCAGCGGCACCATATAGACCGTCGCCGAAAGCTTGCCGTCATGGTCATAGGCCAGGAACGGCCCGGCGGGCAGGCTGGCCGGATCGACGTAAAGCGTGCCGAGGCCGGGGATGAAGTCGGGCAGCGCGACCAGCTTGCTGACCTGGGCAAAGGGCGCCGCCGGCGGCGCGGTGGTCGAGGCCGTGTCAGCCCAGGCCATGCCCGCGGTGGCAAAAGCGGCAAAGACGAGCGGGACGATGATACGCATGTCGTTTCCTTTCCGATCCGAGCCCGTCACCAGGGCTCATGCCGGATTGGATGCAGGTTTCCGGGAAATGTTCCCGCGGTAGTGAAAGAATTCGCTTCGGGATCGGCCGCGGCGCCGCTTGCGGTCCATACCTGCGAGAGCCGCCGGGATCAGCGCGCCGGCAAGGCCGCCAGGGCGGCGGCAAGAGCCGCCTCGCCGGGTGCGCAGGCGCGTTCGATCTCGTCCCGCTCGGCGCGCGAAAGGGCGTTGAGGCGCGACGGGCGCCGTTGCGGCATGGCGGCGGCTCGCTCCAGCCAATCAGGTGCGATGTCGATGCCCAGGTGCCGGCCCAGCCGTTCGATGTTCTCGCGCGGATTGCGGCACAGCTCCTCGTGGCGCAGGACCATCGGCCGGGCGTAGCCCAGGCCCTGCAGTCCGCGGATCGTCAGCGCCGACCAGAAGGCGCCGGCCTCTGCCGGGCTGGGACGGCGCGCGACGATGCGCCGGATCGCCCGGCCTCCGCCAAGCGCGGCGACCACGCTCCAGGCCGCGCCGCGCCCGAAATGCCGCCGCGGATGCAGCAGGTCCAGGCCCAGCGGCCCCAGCCTGCGCCAGCACCAGATCGCCAGCCGCGCGGCGGGATAGTCGCGCATCGACAGGGCCGTGTCCGGCCCGCCGCGCGCCAGCAGCACCAGCGCCGCATCGGGAAACATCGCGCGCAGCGTGGCCGAGGCCACCAGCGAGCCGCCGGAGCGCTCGACCCAGATCTCGCGGGGGCCGAGCCGGTCCGCCATGGCCTGGAAAAGCGCGCGGTAATGCGCGGCCAGCGGGGCCGGGGGCCGCGCGCGCATCGGTTCGGCCAGCGCGTCGAACAGGGCATCGGGCGCGTCGGTCAGATGCGGCAGCGTCACGGCCAGGATCGGCGGGCAATGCCACGGGTCATGCGCGGGCGCGGCGACCCGGCCATAGAGGAATTCGGACGGCGCGGCATCGGGATTGGCCACCTGGGCCATGGCGCGCGAGGGCGTCGCCAGATGCGCCCAGAACCGCGCGCCGTCCGGATGCGCCGGGCGAAAGGCGTTGTGCCCGACGGCGGCGAACAGTTCCGAGACGGACAGCACCGCCGGATGCGCGTTCAGGATCTGCGACACCAGGGTCGAGCCGCAGCGGGCCGAGCCCAGGATCAGCGCGCCGCGCATGGCGCTTACTCGGCCCCGGCGCGGATGGCGGCGATCATGCGCTCGACCGCCGCATGGGCCAGCACCATCGGCTTTTGCCGGGTGATCAGATCCAGCCGGTCGATGGCCGCCAGCGCGACGATGCCATGCACCGACAGCAGCAATTGCTCGGCCAGCAGGCGCGGGTCGCCCTTGGGCTGCAGCGCCGCGACCGGCTGGGTGATGCGGCCGATCAGCCCGTCGATCTGGGCCAAGTACCAGTCGGGGAGGGTGTTCGAGATGCGCGGCCCCTCGAATAGCGCGCGCCAGACCGCGCGGCGGTCCAGCATGAAGGTGACATAGACCTCGGCCAGCGCCAGCAGCCGCGCGCGCGGATCGGTCTCGCGCACCGCATCCACGGCGATGGCCAGATCGACCAGCGCCTGCCGGTTCACCTCTTGCAGCACGGCATGCATGCTGTCGAAGAGGTTGTAGATCGTGCCCGGCGTGGTCTTGACCGCGCTGGCCAGGGCGCGGGCGGTCAGCGCCGCCGGGCCGCCCTCCTCCAGCAGCAGCTTGGCGGCCTCGATCGTGCGGGTCCGCAATGCGTCGTGATCGTATTGTCTGGGTCTGGCCATGGCGTTCCTGAACTATGTTCAAAAACACGCTTGACAGGAATCGACGGCCTTGTCAAGGTTAGTGAACATTGTTCAATAATGGTACGAGAAGATGCCTCCGATCAAGCTCACGATTACCGGGACCGGCAGTTACCTGCCCGAAACGGTCCTGCATTCTACCGAAGTCGACGACCGCATGGGCTGGGCCCGCGGCGATTGCGAGGCGCGTTTCGGCATCGCCGCGCGCCATGTCGCCTCGGCGGATGAGACCACATCGTTCATGGCGGCCGAGGCGGCGCGGCGGGCGATGGACATGGCGGGCTGTGCCGCCGGCGAGCTGGACCTGATCCTGGGCGCCTGCGGGGTGATGGAGCAGCCGATCCCCTCGACCGCGACGCTGGTGCAGGAGCGGCTGGGGCTGGGCCGGTCGGGCATTCCGGCCTTCGACGTGAACGCGACCTGCCTCAGCTTTTTGCAGGCGCTGGACCTTGCGGCGATGCATATCCAATGCGGCCGGGCCCGGCGGGTGCTGGTGTTTTCCTCGGATATCGCCTCGGTCGGGCTGGACTGGAACCATCCCGAGGCGGCCGCGATCTTTGGCGACGGCGCCGCGGCGGTGGTGGTCGAGGCCGGCGGCAAGGGCGCGGTGCTGGCGCATGATTTCCAGACTTTCGCCCATGGCCATGACGCCTGCGTGCTGGCGGCGGGCGGCACGCGGGTCAACCCGGCCCGCGGCATCGCGCCGGGCGAGGATCGGTTTCACATGGATGGCGGCAAGGCGTTCAAGCTGGCCTCGCGCCACCTGCCGCGCTTTCTGCAAAGGCTGCTGAAAAAGGCGGGGGTGGGTTTGGGCAGCATCGGCTGCGTCATCCCGCACCAGGCCAGCGCGCAGGCCTTGCAGCATGCCACCCGCAACCTGTGGCTGCCGTCCGAGCGGGTGATCGACATCTTTGCCCGCACCGGCAACCAGATCGCGGCCTCGATCCCGACGGCGCTGGACCACGCGGTGCGCTCGGGCCGGCTGCTGCGCGGGGATACGGCGCTGCTGATGGGCACCTCGGCCGGCATCTCGCTGGGCGGCATGATGGTGCGGTTCTGATGCGCGCGCTGGTCACCGGGGCCAGCGGCTGCCTGGGCCGCGCGCTGGTCGAGCAGCTGGCGCTGCATGGCTGGGGCGTCGGCACCACCGCAAGGCAAGCCGTGGCGCTGCCGGGCTTTCGCGCCGCCGACCTGGCCCATGCCGCCCTGGCCCCGCTGGTCGCGGGCATCGACGTGGTGTTCCATTGCGCCGCGCGCAGTTCCGCCTGGGGCACGCGGGACGAATTCCACGCCGCCAATGTGCTGGCGACCCGGCGGTTGCTGGATGCGGCCGAGCGGGCAGGGGTCAAGCGCTTCGTCCTTGCCTCGTCGCCCAGCATCTATGCCGATGGCACCGACAGGCTGGACCTGGCCGAGGATGCGCCGCTGCCAGCCCGGCCGCTGTCGCTTTACGCCGAAAGCAAGCGGATCGCCGAGCGGATGGTGCTGGACCACGCCGGCGCCATGGCCTGCACCGCGATCCGGCCGCGCGCCATCTATGGCCGCCACGACCGGGCGCTGCTGCCGCGGGTGATCCTGGCCATGCGGCAGGGCCGGGTGCCGATGATCCGGGGCGGGCAGGCGCTGATCGACCTGACGCATCGGCACGACGCGGCGCGGGGGATGATCCTGGCCGCCTCGGGTCCGCGCGGCGGGGTCTGGAACATCACCTCGGGCGAGGCCTTCCGCTTTCGCGAGCTGGCCGCGATGATCGCGCGCGAAAGCGGGCTGCGGCTGCGCGGGCTGCCGTTGCCCTATGCGCTGGCGCGCTGGCTGGCCGGCGCCTCCGAGGCCGTGGCCCGCGCGCGCGGCGGGGCCGAGCCGCGGCTGACGCGGCAGGCCGTGGCCTCGCTGGGCAGCAGCCTGACGCTGGACATCTCGGCCGCGCGGCGCGAGCTGGGCTATCGTCCGCAGGTCGGGTTCCGGCAGGGGGTGGCGGAATGCTTCGCCTGACCACGCTGAAGATCGGCGCATGCCGCGCCCCGGCCTGGGGCGCGGGACTGCCGGGTGCGGGCTTCGCGACCTTTCCAGCCCTGGCGACGCTGGTCGAGACCGAAAGCGCCTGCGTGCTGGTCGATTGCGGCTATGGGCCGGCGTTCTTCGCCGCGACGCGCGACTTTCCGGCGCGGCTTTATCGCTGGCTGACGCCGGTTCGCCTGCCGGAGGGCGAGCGGTTGCCGCGGCAGTTGCCGCGCCTGCCGGACCGGGTGTTCCTGACCCATATGCATGCCGACCACAGCGCCGGGCTGATCGACCTGCCGGCCGGCATTCCGGTCATGGCCTCGGCCGAGGCCATCGCGGCGCTGCATGCGCCGGGAGACCTTGCCAGCCTGCGCGCCGGCTGCCCGGCCCGCTTGCGCGACGCGATCCGGGCCCGCGATCCGCAGCCGGTCGAGGCCTGCGCCCAGGTCGCCACCGGCCTGCCCGAGTTTCCGCAGGGCCGCGACCTGCTGGGCGATGGCCGCCTGATCGCGGTGCCGCTGCCGGGCCACGGCACCGGGCAGATGGGCCTGTGGCTGCCCGAGGCCGCCCGCTTCCTGGTCGCCGACGCCGCTTATGGCCGGGCGCCGTTGCGCGCCAACCGGCTGCCGCCCGGCCCGGTGCTGGCCCGGCTGGGTGATGCCCATGCCTATCGCCGGACCTTTGCCCGGCTGCGCGCGCTGATGCTGCGCCGCCCCGACATCACCATCGACCCCTCGCATTGTCCCGAGGCCGCAAGATGAGCCCGACCGCATTCCTGCACAGCCGCTATGGCAGTGGCTTTGCCTCGCGCGCCGCGATCGAAGCGCATCATGCCGCCGGCTTCCGCCGCTTTCGCGCCCGGGTCATGCCGCGTTCGCCCTTCTATCGCGCCATGGCGGACCTGCCGCTGGCCGATCTGCCGCGCATGGACAAGGCCCGGCTGATGGCGGAATTCTCGGCCGTCAACACCTGCGGCATCGACCGCGACGCGGCGATGCGCATCGCCATCCGCGCCGAGACCAGCCGCGATTTCCGCCCGCTGATCGGCGATGTCTCGGTCGGGCTGTCCACCGGCACCTCGGGCCAGCGCGGGCTGTTCCTGGCCACGCCGCGCGAAAGGCGGCTCTGGGCCGCGATCATGCTGGGGCGCTATTGGCCCGAGCTGTGGCGGCGCCAGCGCATCGCGTTCTTCATGCGCGCCGACAATGCGCTGTATCGCGGGCTGTCGAACCCGCTGGTCCGCTTTGCCTTCTTCGACCTGCTGGCGCCGCTGGATGCGCAGTTGCCCCGGCTGGCGGAACTGGCCCCCTCGGTCCTGATCGCGCCGGCGCGGGTGCTGGCTATGCTGGCCGAGCGGCAGGCGGCGGGCCGGATCCGGCTGGCGCCGCGCCGGGTGATCTCGGTCGCCGAGACGCTGTCGCCCGAGGATGCGGCGCTGATCGAGGCCGCCTTCGGCCTCCGCGTCGATCAGGTCTATCAGGCGACCGAGGGCGTGCTGGCCATGACCTGCCATGCCGGCAGCCTGCATCTGAACGAGCGCTGGCTGCGGATCGACCGCGAGGTCATCGACCCGGCGACGGGGGCCTTCTGCCCGATCATCCACGACTTCACCCGCGAGAGCCTGCCGATCCTGAATTATCGCCTGAACGACGTGCTGATCCCCGATCCCCGGCCGTGCCCCTGCGGCTGCGCCAGCCAGCGCCTCGCCCGGATCGAGGGGCGCGAGGACGACATGCTGTGGTGGGCCGCGGCCGCGGGACCGCGCATGGTTCCCTCCGAGGCGATCCGCACCGCCATCGCCTGCCTGCCGCAAAGCCTGCGAGACTATCGCATCATCCAGCGCGGCAGGGTGCTGCACCTGTGGCTGGACGGCGCCGCGCCGGGGGCCGAGGCGGCGCTGCGCGCCAGCCTGGCCGCACTGGCGGGGCAGATGGGGGCCGTCCTGCCCGAGCTGACCTTTCACGCCGGCCTGCCGCCGGAGACCGACGCCAAGCGCCGCCGCATCCGGGTCGAACCGGCGGCGCTCCCGCCCGCCGCGCATCCGTGAAGCGACCCCCGCGAAAGGATCTTGCGCGGGACCGCGCCACGGCGGCTTTGGGATTGCGTCAAGTCACGGTATCGCGCTAGACCCCGGCCCGACCATGGGAGGAAGCTCGCAATGAAACATGTTCTGGTTGCATCGCTGCTCGGTGCCATATTCGCCCTGCCCGCAGCCGCGCAAGAGATCAAGATCGGCTATGCGCTGGCCGAGGACAGCCATTACGGCGCCGGCGCCAAGGCTTTCGAAGCCTCCCTCAAGGAAAGCCTCGGCGATGCCTTCACCTTCCGCCATTTTCCCTCGTCCGGCCTGGGCGGCGAGCGCGAGGTGCTCGAGGGGTTGCAGCTGGGCACGGTCGAGATGACCATCGCCTCGGACGGCACGCTGACGAATTTCGTGCCCGAGGTCGGCGTGCTGGGCATTCCCTTCCTGCTGCGCGACAAGGACCATGCCCGCAAGGTTCTGGACGGCGAGATCGGCCAGGAAATGCTGGCGAAATTCGACGATGCCGGCCTGCATGCGCTGGCCTGGGGCGAGCAGGGCTTCCGCCACATCACCTCGAACCGCGGCGCGATCGAGACCCCGGCGGACATGGCCGGGCTGAAGATCCGCACCATGGAGAACCCGATCCATATCGAGGCCTTCCGCGCGCTCGGCGCCGCGCCCACGCCCATGGCCTGGCCCGAGGTGATCGGCGCGCTGGAGCAGGGCGCCATCGACGGCCAGGAGAACCCGCTGTCGGTGATCGTCTCGGCCAAGCTGAACGAGGTCCAGAAGAACCTGACGCTGGACGGGCACGTCTATTCCTCGACCATCATCCTGGTGTCGCCCTCGCTCTGGGGCGGGCTGGACGAGACGCAGCAGGCCGCCTTCCAGAAGGCCGCCAAGGACGCGGTGGTCGCCATGCGCGCCTATGTCGACGAGGTCGATGCCTCGGGCGTGGCGTCGATGCAGGAACAGGGCATGACCGTGAACGAGCTGACGCCCGAGCAGAAGGCGGCGTTCCGCGAGGCGCTGACCGAGCCCTACAAATCCTACGAGGCGCAGTTCGGCAAGGAGCTGATGGACCGCATCAGCGCGGTCGAGTAGGCGGCCATGCGCCGGGTCGAACGCGCCTTCGTCGCTGTCAACGGTGCCGTGCTGGTGCTTGCGCTGATGGCGATGACCCTGATCCTGGGCTGGAACGTCGCCGGCCGCTACCTGACCGGCAACTCGCTGACCTGGGCGGACGAGGTGGCGCGCTACGCCATGATCTGGGTGACCTTCCTGGGCGCGGGGCTGGCCCTGCGCGAGGGGGCGCATGCCGCCATCACCAATGCGCAAGAGGCGCTGCCGACGCAGGGCCAGCGCGTGTTGCGCGGCCTCATCCTGCTGCTGCTGTTCGGCTTCTTCGGCTTCATGGTCTGGGTCGGGCTGGATTACATGGCCCGGATGTCGGTGCAGAAATCCGCGGCGCTGCGCGTGCCGATGAAATGGGTCTATGCCGCGATGCCCGCGGGATTCGCGCTGCTGATCGTGCATCTGGCGCTGATCGCGCCGCGCTACCTGCGCGCGGGACTTGAACATTCGGACGAGGCCGCCGTTGGTTGAGATCCTGATCGCCACCTTCCTGATCCTCATGGTGATCGGGGTGCCCGTCGCCTTCGCGCTGGCAATGTCGGCCTTTGCCGCCGTGGCGATCGGCGGGCGCTATCCCATGGTCGTGGTCGTCAAGGAGATGTTCACCGGCCTGGACAGCTTTCCGCTGCTGGCGGTGCCCTTCTTCATCCTCGCGGCCGAGATCATGTCCACCGGGGCGATCTCGCGCATGCTCTTGCGCTTTGCCTCGCAATTCGTCGGCCACCTGCGCGGGGGCTTGGGCTATGCCAATATCCTGACCGGGACGCTGTTCGCGGGCATCTCGGGTTCGGCCCTGGCCTCGGCCGCCGGCCCGGGGGCGATGATGGCGCGGATGATGGAGCGGTCGGGCTATTCCAAGGGCTATGCCGGGGCGCTGACCATCTCGGTCTCGGTGGTCGATCCGATCATCCCGCCCTCGATCACCATGATCATCTATGCGCTGCAGGACCGCAATGTCTCGGTCGGGTCGCTGTTCATGGCCGGCCTGCTGCCCGGGCTGCTGATCTCGGGGCTGATCGCGCTGGTGAACTGGTGGATCAGCCGCAAGCGCGACTACCGCAGCCTCGAGCCGCGCCCGCCGGTCCGGCAGATGCTGATCAACACCGGCGCGGCACTGCCGGCGCTGCTGCTGATCGTGCTGATCGTCGGCGGCATCCGCGCCGGGCTGTTCACGCCGACCGAGGCCTCGGTCGTGGCAGTGTTCTATGCCATCGTGGTCTCGGCCTTCGTCTATCGCGGGTTCAGCTGGGCGGACCTGTGGGGCGCCTTCCTGCGCTCGGCGATCATGTCGGTCGCGGTGCTGATGATCCTGGCCGCCGCCCGCGCCTTTGCCTGGGTGCTGATCATCGAGGGCGTGCCGCAGGCCATGGCCGATGCCGTGATCGCGATGGACCTGTCGCCGATCGCCTTCCTGCTGATGGTGAACGTGCTGCTGCTGGTCTTCGGCATGTTCATGGACCCGCTGCCGGGGGTGATGATCCTGGTGCCGATCCTGGCGCCCATCGCGCATAGCCTGGGCATCGCCGCGGATCATTTCGCGATCATCGTCATCGTCAACCTGACCTTCGGGCTGATGACCCCGCCGGTCGGCAGCCTGATCTTCGTCGTCGCCTCGGCCACCAAGCAGCGGCCTTCGGCGCTGATCCGCGAGCTGCCGCCCTTCTTCGTCGCGGCGATGGCGGCCCTGCTGATCCTGACCTTCGTGCCGGCGCTGTCGACCTGGCTGCCCCATGTCAGCGGCTTCGCCCGCTAGCGGGTAGCCAGGGGTTACTCCTGCCGCGCCTGCCATTCCTTCCAGCGCATATAGGCGTTTGCGCCGATGGGGTCGAAGGGATGCGGCGGCAGGCGGCTGGGTTCGGCCTCGGCGGCGAAGAATGCCGTCACCGCGCTGGTGCGCCCGCAGAGCAGTTCGGCCGCGCCGATGCCGGTCAGCGTGCTGCGCGTGGTGCCCAGGCCGTTGTCGACGCAGGCGGCGTAAAGCCCGGGCTCCAGCTGGCGCATGACCGAGACGGCGTTCTTCGACAGGCACAGGTGGCCCGACCAGCTGTAATCGAAGCGCAGGCCCTTCAGCATCGGGAAACGCGCGTCGAACTTTTCTGCCCCAGCCTTCCTGGCCGCCTCGCACGGGCTTTACCAGGGCATCGCGGTGCCGAAATACGTGCCGAACGATTCGGTCGAGCAGTTGAACGAGAAGATGCCGACAAGTTCGGCGGCCGATGCGGTCGATGCCTATGGCATGAAGCTGCAGCTGGTCGAGGGCTCCACCGCCGCCGTGACCGCGGCGCTGAAATCCGCCGTCGACCGCTAGGACTGGATCGCCGTGACGATCTGGGAGCCGTCCTGGATGGTGCAGAAGTTCGACACCAAATTCCTTGCCGACCCCAAGGGCATCTTCGCGCCGCCGCAGGCCTATTACTGGATCGGCCAAAAATGCTTCTCCGAGGCCAACCCCGAAGCACGCGAGATCATCGCCAGCGTTTATGTCCCGCTGGCGCAGATCACCGCGATTAATGCCGCGGTGAACGACGGGAAAGACCATGGACCAGGCCATTGCTGACTGGACTGCGGTCAATGCCGATCTGCTGAACCGCTGGGAAAATATCAAGCCCTACTGAACCTGCGCAGGCGGGCGGTCCGGTATCGGGGCCGCCCGTTCGCCCATTGGTATGACGTTATGGGGAGGCGTGGGAATGACACACAATGAGGCAACCGACGTTCTGATCGACTGCCGGTCGGTGTGGAAGGTCTTCGGCGACCGTTCGCGCGAGGCGATCGGGGCGATCACCGGCCGGGGCCTGGGCAAGCAGGAGGTGCTGAAGGAGTTCGGCTGCGTGGTCGGTGTCTCGGATGCCTCGATCGAGGTGCGGCGCGGCGAGATCTTCTGCATCATGGGCCTGTCGGGCTCGGGCAAGTCGACGCTGATCCGGCTGCTCAATCGGCTGATCGAGCCGAGCTTGGGCCAGGTCCTGGTCAAGGGCCGCGACATCGCCGCCATGGACGCCGCCACCCTGCGCGAGACCCGCGCCCGCCATATCGGCATGGTGTTCCAGTCCGTCGCCCTGCTGCCGCAGCGCAACGTGCTGGAAAACGCCGCCTTCGGCCTTGAGGTGCAGGGCGTGCCCAAGGACGAGCGCAACCGCGCCGCCGAGGTCGCGCTGGCCAAGGTCGGGCTGTCGGACTGGATGCCGCGCTATCCGTCGGAACTGTCGGGCGGCATGCAGCAGAGTCGGGCTTGCGCGGGCGCTGACCTCGGACCCCGAGATCATCCTGATGGACGAGCCGTTTTCCGCGCTGGCCCCGCTGATCCGCCGGCAGTTGCAGGACGAGTTCCGCCAGCTGACCAAGGACCTGCGCAAGTCGGCGGTCTTCATCACCCATGACCTCGACGAGGCGATCCGCATCGGCGACCGCATCGCCATCATGAAGGACGGCGTCATCATCCAGACCGGCACCGCCGAGGAGATCGTGATGAACCCGGCCGACCAGTATGTCGCGGCTTTCGTCGCCGGCATCTCGCGGCTGCATCTGGTCAAGGCGCATTCGGTGATGGTACCCGCGACCGGCCCGGTGGACGGCCTGCCGCGCTGCTCGCCCGAGGCCGACATCGACGCGCTGATCGGCCAGATCACCGCGACCGGCAGCGATGCCATCGCGGTCGAGGAGGACGGCCGCGTCCTGGGCGTGGTCACCATCCGCAACCTGCTGCTGGGCGTGCGCGGCGATGCCGCCGCCGCCGCGCATTGAGGGGGCGTCATGGAGGATTTCGTCGCCGCCTTCGACACCACGGTGGATGACGCGCTGTTCTGGCTGACCGACCATGTCGCCTTCATCTTCGACGGCGCACGCGCACTACTCGAGGAGCTGTTCGACGCCGTGCAATGGCTGTTGCTGCTGCCGCCCTTCTCCGTGACCGCGGCGCTGGTCGGGCTGTTGGCTTTCGCTGCCCTCGATCATGGCGGGGGTTAACCAGAGCCCGATGATGGCCTTCGGCATGGTGGTGATCGCCGGCATCGTCGGCTCGGGCGGGCTTGGCGAGACGATCTACGGCGCCATCCGCACGCTGGACATCGCCACCTCGATCAATGCCTCGATCGCCATCGTGGTGCTGACCATGGTGCTGGACCGCGTCACCCAAAGCCTTGCGAGGACGAAATGAGTTTCAATCCCGGAGCCTTTCTCGCCCCCGTCGTCGACTGGCTGAACGCCAATTTCCACGGCTTCTTCGCGGTCGTCACCCAGGTTATCGAGGCGGTGCTGCCGCCCTGGGCGCTGATTGCGCTGGTCGCGGTCGCGGCCTTCTTTGCCGCCGGGCGCCGGGTCGCGGTGCTGTCGGCCTGCTGCCTGGGGTTCTGCTGGCTGATGGGCCTGTGGACGGGCGCGATGCAGACCATCGCGCTGGTGGTGATCGCGGTGCTGATCGCCGTCGCTATCGCCTTTCCGCTGGGCATCCTGGCCGCGCGCCGGCCGCGGGTCGAGGCGGCGCTGCGCCCGATCCTGGACGTGATGCAGACGGTGCCGCCCTGGGTCTACCTGATCCCGGCAGTGATGATCTTCAGCCTGGGCAAGGTGCCGGCGATCATCGCCACCATCGTCTATGACATCCCGCCGATGCTGCGCCTGACCACGCTGGCCTTTCGCAGCGTGCCGACGGAGTTCAAGGAACTGGCCGAGACCATCGGCGCGAAGCCCGGCACCATCCTGTGGGAGATCGAGTTTCCGGCCGCGACGCCCACGCTGCTGGTCGGGCTGAACCAGTGCATCCTGCTGTCGCTGGCCATGGTGGTGCTGGCGGGGCTGGTCGGCGCCGGCGGCCTGGGCGCCGAGGTCACGCGCGCATGGAGATGGGCCTTGGCCTGCGCGCCGGCCTTGCCATCGTCGCCATCGCCCTGCTGCTCGACCGGCTGTCGCGCGGCGCGCTCGAGAGGAAAAAGCCCGAGGGAAGATAATTTTCACCTTCCCCCTCGAAAACCGGGTCATGCTGCGTTATATAGGGGCGGCATACCTATGTTCGGACCTGATTCCTTTCGGCTCAGCTTTCGATCTTCAGCTTTGCCGGGCCGCTGCATGTCGCGAGCGGCATCTATATAAGGAATGACACGATGGCCAATGGCACCGTGAAATGGTTCAACGCCACCAAAGGTTTCGGCTTCATCGCCCCCGAAGGCGGTTCGAAGGACGTTTTCGTCCATATCTCGGCGCTGGAGCGTGCCGGCCTGCGCGGTCTGAACGACGGCCAGGCGGTGACCTTCGACCTGGAGCGTGACCGCAACGGTCGCGAATCGGCGACGAACCTGGCGCTGGCATAAGCCAACCGACATTGCATGAAGGCGGGGCCGGCGATGTCGGCCCCGCCTTTCTTTTTGCCCGACCGGCGGCCCCGCGCGGTCGGGGCAGCATTTTTCATCAAGGAAACACCATGATCGAGATTCACTGGGGCACGCCCCTGAGCTTCGTCGTCTCGCCACAGGGCGACGTGCAGAAATTCAGCACCATCGAGCAGGCGCATTACTGGCTGCGCCGCAAATGGCCGGTGGCCGACCCGGCCCGCGGCCAGGCGCTGCGCCAGGTCGAGGCGGCGATGAACTGCCTCGTCCCGGTCGGCGCGGCGCGGCAGTCCTTCGCCGAGGCCGCCGCAAGCGCCGGTTTCGTGCCGGCGCTGGCGGCCTGAGGTCCTAACGCACCGCCTTGATGCCTTCCAGGATCAGGGTGGTCGCCACGTCGGCGTAATCCTCGCGCGTGATGCGGCCGCCGTCGCGGAACCACATGTAGACCCAGTTCATCATGCCAAAGAGCGACATGGTGACCGGCGTCAGCAACGGGCGCTGCGGGTCGTCGAGGTCGGGGTTGATCTGCCGCAGCACCAGGGCGAAATGCTTGACGATGCGGCGTTCCAGCGCCAGGATCTCGGCCTTCTGCTCATCCGACAGCGCCGAGGTGGCATTGAGCTGCACCTTGTGCTGGTTGTCGGCGCCGCGATAGCATTCCAGCACCGTGCCGACCAGCTTGCGCAGCCGCTGCTCGGGCGCCAGGGTGGCGTCGTCGGCCTGTTCGATCGCCTCGTCCAGCTCTTCCAGATGCGTGGCGATGATGGCGAAGATCAGCGCGTCCTTGCTGGGATAATAATGATAAAGCAATGCCTTGGAGACATGGGCATGGGCCGCGATCTGCGCCATCGAGGCCTTTTCCATGCCCAGTTCGGCAAAGACCTCGGCCGCGCTGTCCAGCAATCCGCGCTGCTTTTCCTCGAAATCCGTCGCCCGTGTCCGAGCCATGCCGTCCTCATGTCTTCTGGTCTTTCGCCGCGCCGGGGCGCGAATGGCACAGGGGGCCCGACCGGCCCCCTGCCGCTTTAGCGGGTTTTCCCGCCGCTGTCATGCCCGGCCCCGCGTCGCGGTGTCGCGGAAGGCGTCAACCCTTGGGCCGGTTGTCGATCACCCGCTTGGCCTTGCCTTCCGAGCGGGCGATGCCGTTCGGATCCCTGACCTCGATCCTGGTCGAGACGCCGACCACCGACTTGATGTGATGCGCCAGCTCCTTGGCGGATTTGGCGCGGGCATCGGCATCGGCCATCGCCTCGGCGCATTCGACATGCACGGTCATGTTGTCCATGCGGCCCGCGCGCGTCAGCTCGATCTGGAAATGCGGCGCCAGGCCCGCGCATTTCAGGATCTGCTCCTCGATCTGGGTCGGGAAGACATTGACGCCACGCAGGATGATCATGTCGTCGCTGCGGCCGGTGATCTTCTCGATCCGCCGCATCGAGCGCGCGGTGCCGGGCAGGATGCGGGTCAGGTCGCGGGTGCGGTAGCGCACCATCGGCAGGGCTTCCTTGGTCAGCGTGGTAAAGACCAGCTCGCCCATCTCGCCATCGGGCAGCACCGCGCCGGTGACCGGGTCGATGATCTCGGGATAGAAGTGATCCTCCCAGATATGCAGCCCGTCCTTGGTCTCGACGCATTCCATGGCGACGCCGGGGCCCATGACCTCGGAAAGGCCGTAGATATCGACGGCGTGCATGTCGAAGGCTTCCTCGATTTCCTGGCGCATGGCGTTGGTCCAGGGTTCGGCGCCGAAGATGCCGATCTCCAGCGAGCTTTCGCGCGGGTCCAGGCCCTGGCGGCGGAACTCGTCCAGGATCGACAGCATGTAGCTGGGCGTGACCATGATGATGCGCGGCTTGAAGTCGTTGATCAGCGTCACCTGCCGCTCGGTCATGCCGCCCGACATCGGCACCACGGTGCAGCCCAGCCGCTCGGCGCCGTAATGCGCGCCGATGCCGCCGGTGAACAGCCCATAGCCATAGGCGTTGTGCAGCATGTCGCCGGGCCGGCCGCCCGCCGCGCGGATCGAGCGCGCGATCAGGTTCGCCCAATGGTCGATGTCTGCCGCCGTATAGCCCACCACGGTCGGCTTGCCGGTGGTCCCGGACGAGCCGTGGATGCGCACCAGCTTGGTCTGCGGCACCGCGAACATGCCGAAGGGATAGGTGTCGCGCAGGTCCTGTTTCACCGTGAACGGGAATTTCGCAATGTCCTTGAGCGACTTCAGATCCTCGGGGTGCACATCCGCCTGGATGAAGCGGTTGCGGTAGAAGGGCGAGTTCTCGAAGGCGTGCTTCAGGGAACGCTTCATGCGGTGGAACTGCAGCGCCTCGATCTCGTCGCGCGAGGCGGTTTCGATCGGGTCCAGTTCCTTGCGGTTCGGGGACAGGTCTTGCATGGCTTCCTCCCTATGCAAAGCGGCGTCCGGGGGTCAGCCCGGCAGGTGGGTTCCCTTGACGGTGCGCGAATGGCCGCGGAATTCGGCGACATGCTCGCCCGTCTGGTTGGTGATGCGTATGTCGTAGATCCCCGAGCGGCCGCGCCGCGAAACCTCGCGTGCCGTGGCCGTCAGCCGGTCTCCGATCCGGCCGGGAACAAGATAGGTGATCGCGCAGTGTTGCGCCACGGTCAGCTGGTTGTAGCTGTTGCAGGCAAAGGCGAAGGCGCTGTCGGCCAGCGTGAAGATATAGCCGCCGTGGCAATTGCCGTGGCCGTTCGACATGGCGGCGGTGATGGTCATGGACAGCGTCGCCTCGCCCGGGGCGATGTGGTCCAGGCTCATGTCCAGGCGCTGGCTGGCGCTGTCGTCGTTCCACATGGCACGGGCGCTGGCCTCGGCCAGTTCCTGCGGGGTCATTTCGGCTGCGGGTTTCATTGGCCACGGAACTCCGGCTTGCGTTTCTGCAGGAAGGCGCTGACGCCCTCGGCATAATCGGCGCTGCGGCCGGCGCGGCGCTGGCCGTCGCGTTCCAGGTCCAGCTGCCGGTCCAGGCTGTTGTCGGCGGCGGCCTGGATCAGCTGCTTGGTCAGGCCCAGGCCCAGCGTCGGCCCGGCCGCCAGCGTCTTGGCCAGCGCCATGGCCTCGTCCATCAGCTGGGCGTCGTCGACGGCCTTCCAGATCAGGCCCCAGTCGGCGGCCTTTGCGGCCGGCAGCGGCTCGGCGGTCAGCGCCAGCGCCTTGGCACGGGGCTCGCCCAGGATGCGGGACAGCGACCACGAACCGCCGGCATCCGGCACCAGCCCGATTTTCGAGAACGCCTGCACGAAGCGCGCCGATTGCGCCGCCAGCACGATATCGCAGGCCAGCGCGATATTGGCGCCGGCGCCCGCCGCCACGCCGTTCACCGCGCAGACCACCGGCTTTTCCAGCGCGCGGATCAGCCGGATCGTCGGGTTGTAATAGGTCTCCAGCGTCTGGCCCAGGTCCGGCGCCTCGGTCGCCTTGGACGGATCGCGGTCGCCCAGGTCCTGCCCGGCGCAGAAGCCGCGCCCGGCGCCGGTCAGCAGCACGGCACGCACCGCCGCGTCGTCATGGGCGCGCTTCAGCCCGGCGTGCAAGGCCAGGTGCATCTCCACATTGAAGGCATTCAGTTTCTCGGGGCGGTTCAGCGTCAGAACCAACACGCCATCGGCCAGGGCCGTCAGGACCGTTTCCGTCATGAGTTGCTCCCAGGCCCACTCCCTCCGGGCCTCTGAAAATTTTTGTTGCATAAACCGACCGGCCGGTCAATGATAAATCGGAGCAAGCGAGGGAGGACGCTTTGGACGAGCTTTTCGAACGCCATCGGGACATGCTGGATGCCGCGCTGGCGGCGGCCCGTTCGCGCGCGTTCTGGACGCCCTTCCCCGAGGTGCCGAGCGGCAAGGTCTATGGCGAATCTGCGCGCGAGGACGGCGCGGCGGCTTTCGCGGCCTTGCGTGATTCGCGGCTGGACCTGCCCGGCCATCCAGGCACGGACTGGATCGGGTCCGAGGTCTCGCCCTTTGGCGGCGCCTTGGGAATCACCTATCCGGCGGCGGATGCGGCGACGCTGATCGCCGCCGCGCAGGCCGCCGCCCCGGCGCTGGCCGAAGCCGCGCCCGAGACCCGCGTGGGCGTCTGCCTCGAGGCGCTGGCGCGGCTCAACCGCGACAGTTTCCTGATGGGGCATGCGGTAATGCACACCACCGGCCAGCCCTTTGCCATGGCATTCCAGGCGGGCGGGCCGCATGCCCAGGACCGGGGGTTGGAGGCCGTGGCGATGGCCTGGGACGAAATGACCCGATTCGCCCCCGCCGCGCGCTGGGAAAAGCCGCAGGGCAAGGCCGCGCCCATCGTGCTGGAAAAGCACTGGTCGCTGGTGCCGGCCGGGCTTTCGCTGGCCATCGGCTGCAATACCTTCCCGACCTGGAACAGCTATTCGGGCATTTTCGCCAGCCTCGCCACCGGCAATCCGGTGATCGTGAAGCCGCATCCGGCGGCGGTGCTGCCGCTGGCGCTGGCCGTGCGCACCCTGCGCGCGGTGCTGGCCGAGGCCGGGCTGCCCGCCGATTCGGTGCTGATGGCCGTGGACCGCAAGGGCGCCGAGATCACCACGCGGCTCGCCACCGATCCGGCGGTGCGGCTGATCGACTATACCGGCTCGGGCGCCTTCGGGGGCTGGCTGCGCAGCCACGCGACCCAGGCGCAGATCTTTGCCGAAGAGGCCGGGGTCAATACCGTCACCATTGCCGCGACGGACGATTTCGCCGGCATGTGCGCCAATCTGGCGTTCTCGCTGGCGCTCTATTCCGGCCAGATGTGCACGGCGCCGCAGAACATCTATGTGCCGGAAGCCGGCATCGACACCGACCAGGGCCGCAAGAGCTTCGACGAGGTCGGCCGCGCCCTGGCGGCGGCGGTGGACGCGCTGCTGTCGGACCCGGCCCGCGCCGCCGGGGTCTGCGGCGCCGTCGCCAACCCGGCCACGCTGGCCCGCATCGCCGAGACCCGCGGCCGCGGCCGCATCCTGCGCGATTCGGCGCCGCTGGGGCAGGGGCGCACCGCGACGCCGCTGCTGCTGGCGCTGAACGACGGCGACCCCTTGGCCGAGGAGGAATGCTTCGGCCCCATCGGTTTCGTCATCGCCGTGCCGGATGCCGATGCGGGCATCCGTCGCGCCGCCGACCTGGCCCGGCGCAAGGGCGCCATCACCGCCGCGCTTTACGACACCGACGAGAGCCGCATCGCCCGCGCCGCCCGCGCCTTTGCCGCGGCGGGCGTCAACCTGTCGGTGAACCTGACCGGCAATATCTTCGTCAACCAGTCGGCTGCCTTCAGCGACTTCCACGTCACCGGGGCCAACCCGGCCGGCAATGCCAGCCTGACCGATACCGCCTTCGTCGCCAACCGTTTTCGCCGCGCCATGTGGCGGCGGCCGGTGGCGGCCTGAACCAAGAATCTCTGGGAGGAGAAAACCATGAAGACGACCCTGAAGACGGCCGCCCCGGCCGCCCTGATCGCGCTTGGCCTGGCCACGGCCGCCAGCGCCGAATTGAAGATCGGCGCCTCGGTCTCGGCCACCGGCCCGGCCGCGTTCCTGGGCGACCCCGAGGCCAAGACGCTGGAAATGCTGGTCGAGGACCTGAACGCCAAGGGCGGCATCAATGGCGAGCCGGTCGAGCTGGTGCTGTATGACGACGGCGGCGACGCCAACAAGGCGCGCACCTTCGCCACCCGCCTGATCGAGGATGACGAGGTCCAGGCCATCATCGGCGGCACCACCACCGGCACCAGCATGTCGATCCTGGCCGTGGCCGAGGATGCCGAGGTGCCCTTCATCTCGCTGGCCGGCGCCATCGACATCATCCAGCCGGTCAAGCCCTGGACCTTCAAGACGCCGCATACCGACCGCATGGCCTGCCAGAAGATCTTCGAGGACATGCAAAAGCAGGGCATCGCCCGGATCGGCATGATTTCGGGCACCGACGGGTTCGGCGCCTCGATGCAGGCGCAATGCAAGGACGTGGTCGCGGATTACGGCATCGAGGTCGTCGCGGACGAGACCTATGATCCGAAGGACGCCGACATGACGGCGCAGCTGACCAAGATCAAGAACGCCGAGGGCGTGCAGGCGGTGCTGAACCCGGGCTTCGGCCAGGGCCCGTCCATCGTGACCCGCAACTACAAGCAGCTGGCGATCGACCTGCCGCTGTATCAGTCGCATGGCGTCGCCTCGGACGGGTTCATCGAGCTGGCGGGCGCGGATGCGGCCGAGGGCGTGCGCCTGCCCGGCACCGCGCTGCTGGTCGCCGCGCTGCTGGCCGAGGGCGATGCGCAAAAGCCGGTCGTGACCGCCTACAAGGCCGCCTACGAGGGCAAGTTCAAGCAGCCGGTCAGCACCTTCGGCGGCTATGCCCATGACGGCTTCGCGCTGCTCACCGACGCCGTGACCCGCGCCGGCTCGACCGAGCCGCAGGCGATCCGCGACGCGCTGGAGGCGACCAAGGCGCTGGCCGGCACCACCGGCATCTATACCATGACGCCCGAGGATCACCTGGGCCTCGACCTGTCGGCCTTCCGCATGCTGCAGGTCAAGGACGGCAAGTGGACCATCGCCCCGTAAGGCCGCCGCGGCCCCCGGCCGGGGGCCGTTCCCGCCCGACAAGGGTATAGCCAGCCTGAAAGCCTCATCATGTCTGAACTGTTGCAATTCCTGTTTTCGGGGCTGACGGTCGGCGCGGTCTATGCGCTTGTCGCCCTGGGTTTCACCATCATCTTCAACGCCTCGGGCGTGGTGAATTTCGCGCAGGGCGAATTCGTCATGCTGGGCGGCATGATCACCGTCTTTGCCCATGCCGCCGGCCTTCCGTTGCCCTTGGCCGCGCTGATCGCCATCGCGGTGACGGCGGGGGTGGGCGTGGCGCTGAACCAGCTGGCCATCGAGCCGGCGCGCGGCGCCCCGGTGGTGTCCTTGATCATCATCACCATCGGCGCCTCGATCTTCATCCGCGGCGCGGCGCAGCTGGTCTTCGACAAGCAGATCCACAGCTTCCCGGCCTTTTCGGGCACCGAGCCGATCCATGTGCTGGGCGCGACGATCCAGTCGCAAAGCCTGTGGGTGATCGGCGGCGCCTTCGCGGTCTTTGCCGGGCTGTGGCTGTTCTTCACCCGCACGCTGCTGGGCCGGGCGGTGCTGGCCACCTCGAACAACCGGCTGGCGGCGCAGCTCGTCGGCATCAACACCCGCTTCATCATGACGCTGAGCTTTGCGCTCTCGGCCGCCATCGGCGCCTTCGGCGGCGTGCTGGTGACGCCGATCACGCTGACCTCCTATGACGTCGGGCTGGCCTTGGCGCTCAAGGGCTTTGCCGGCGCCATGCTGGGCGGCATGGGCAATCCCAAGGGCGCCTTCGTCGGCGGGTTGATGCTGGGGCTGCTGGAATCGCTGACGGCGGGGTATCTCTCGTCGCAATACAAGGACGCGGCGGCCTTTGTCGTCATCCTGGCGGTGCTGTTCCTCATGCCGCAGGGCCTGTTCGGCCGCAAATCGACGGAGCGGGTGTGATGTCGCAGAAACATGCAACGCTCCTGGTGCTGGCGGCGCTGATCGCGCTGTCGCCGCTGTTCTTTCCCTCGGGCTATTACTACCGCATCGGTGCCTTGATGTTCGTCAACGCGCTGGCGGTGACCGGCATCGTCATCCTGACCGGATATGCCGGCCAGATCAGCCTGGGCCATGCCGGTTTCGCCGGTATCGGCGGCTATGCCTGTGCCTTGGCGCCGGTGCATTGGGGCCTGCCCCCGGCGCTGGCCGTGGTCCTGGGCGCGGCGATCTCGGCCGTGCTGGCCTGGCTCGTCGGCCGGCCGATCCTGCGGCTCAAGGGCTATTACCTGGGCGTGGCCTCGCTGGGCTTCGGCATCCTGGTCGCCATGGTGCTGAACAACGAACGCTGGCTGACCAAGGGCCCGGACGGGATCGAGGTGCCGGACCTGGGCCTGCGCGGGCTGTTGAAAGACGTGGGCCTGGACCTGTCGAACGGCGAGTTCTGGTATGGCCTGACCGGCATCGCGCTGCTGGTGGGGGCATGGCTGGCGCTGAACCTCTATCACAGCCCCACGGGCCGGGCGCTGCGCGCGCTGCATGGCTCCGAGGTCGCGGCCGGCACGGTGGGCATCGACGTGGCGCGGGTCAAGTTGCAGGCCTTCGTGATCTCGGCGGTCTATGCCTCGGTCGCGGGCTCGCTGCTGGCGCTGCAGAACAAGTTCATCACCCCCGATGTCGCGGGCTTCATGCACTCGATCGAGATGGTGACCATGGCGGTTCTGGGCGGCGTCGGCTCGGTCCCGGGCGCGGTGATCGGCGCCGGCATCCTGACGCTGCTGCCGCAGGTGCTGACGGTCTTCGCCGATTACGAACAGGTCATTCTGGGGCTGGTGATGATGCTGGTGATGATCTTCCTGCCGCAGGGGCTGGTGCCGTCCGTCCTGCGCAAGCTAAGGGGGAAGGACGAATGAGCCTGTTGGAAACCCAGGGCCTGGGCATCAGCTTCGGCGGGCTCAAGGCGGTGCAGGACGTCAGCTTCAAGGTCGAGCCGGGCGAAATCGTCTCGGTCATCGGTCCGAACGGCGCCGGCAAGACCACGCTGTTCAACATGATCTCGGGCGTCTACCAGCCCGGCGCGGGGCGGGTGGTGCTGGACGGCCAGGACGTGACCGGGATGGAGCCGTTCCGCCTGGCCGCGCGCGGCATGTCGCGCACCTTCCAGAACCTTCAGATCTTCCAGAACATGACGGTGCTGGAAAACGCGGCCTCCGGCTTTCACCTGCGCGAACGCGGGCCGGTGCTGGCCGACCTCTTGAACCTGCCCGGCGCCCGCCGCCGCGCCCGCGCGGCCGAGGCGGGCGCCCGCGCCCTGCTGGCCCGCGTGGGCCTGGAGCGGGCGGCCGACCGGCAGGCCGGCAACCTGTCCTATGGCTCGCTGAAGCGGCTGGAAATCGCCCGGGCGCTGGCCCTGCAGCCCAAGGTGCTGCTGCTGGACGAACCCGCCGCCGGCTGCAACGCCGTCGAGACCGAGGAGATCGACCGCCTGATCGCCGAGGTCGCCGCATCCGGCACCGCCATCCTGCTGGTCGAGCATGACATGAAGATGGTCATGCGCATCTCGAACCACATCGTCGTGCTGGACCATGGCGAAAAGATCGCCGAGGGCGCGCCGCTGGAGGTCAGCCGCAACCCGGCGGTCATCGCCGCCTATCTGGGAACCGAGGAGGCCACCCATGCTGACGGTTGAGGGGCTGCGCTCGCGCTATGGCCGCATCGAGGTGCTGCACGGCATCGACCTGGCGGTGGAATCGGGCGAGATCGTGACCGTGGTCGGCGCCAATGGCGCCGGCAAGACCACGCTGCTGCGCTGCCTGTCGGGGGTGCAGCCGGTCTCGGCCGGGGCCATCACCTTTCGCGGCGAGGGGCTGACCACGGTGCCGGCGCACCGCCGGCTGTCGCGCGGCCTGGCGCAATCGCCCGAGGGCCGGCAGATCTTTACCAACCTGACGGTCGAGGAGAACCTGCGGCTCGGCGCCTTCCTGTTCAGCGACGACCGGGTGGACAAGGACATGCAGGATGCCTTCGCCATGTTCCCGATCCTGCGGGAAAAGCGCAACCTGGCGGCGGGCGGGCTGTCAGGCGGCCAGCAGCAGATGCTGGCCATGGCGCGGGCGCTGATGGGCCGGCCGGCCTGCTTGCTTTTGGACGAGCCGTCGATGGGGCTGGCGCCGATCATCGTGCAACAGATCTTCGACGTGGTAAGCGGGCTCAAGGCGCTTGGCGTCACCGTGCTTCTGGTGGAACAGAACGCTTTCGGCGCCTTGAAGATCGCCGACCGCGGCTATGTGATGGAGACGGGCCGCATCACCATGACCCGCCCGGCCGCCGAACTGATCGCCGACCCGCGCATCCGCGAAGCCTATCTGGGGATTTGACCATGACTGTCGTCAGCATCGAAAAGCAGGGCGACATCGCCGTCGTCACCGTGGACAACCCGCCGGTCAACGCGCTGAGCCAGGCGCTGCGGCAGGGTCTTTGGGACGCGGCCGAGCGGCTCGACGCCGATCCCGGCGTGCGGGCGGTGGTGCTGGCCTGCGCCGGCCGCACCTTCATCGCCGGGGCGGATGTCACCGAATTCGGCAAGCCGCCGGTGCCGCCGCACCTGCCCGACCTGGTCGCCCGGATCGAGGCGGCCGCCAAGCCCTGGGTCGCAGCCATCCACGGCTCGGCCCTGGGCGGGGGGCTGGAGGTGGCGCTGGGGTGCCGGTTCCGCGTCGCCGCGGCCGAGGCCTCGCTGGGGCTGCCCGAGGTGACGCTTGGCATCGTCCCCGGCGCCGGCGGCACGGTCAGGACGCCGCGTCTGGTGGGCGTCGAGGCGGCGGTGGATCTGGTCACCACCGGCAAGCCGGTCCGCGCCGCCCGCGCCCAGGCGCTGGGGCTGGTCGATGCGGTGATCGAAGGCGATCTGCTGCCCGGCGCCCTGGCCTTTGCCGCCGAGGCGCTGACCCGGCCCTTGCCCGCGCCGCTGTCGTCGCGCGCGGTGACGCCGCCCGAGCCGGGCTTCTGGGACCGTGCCGAACCGGCCACGGCCAAGGCGGCCAAGGGCGCCGCCGCGCCGCTGCGCGCGCTGGCCTGCCTGCGCAAGGCGGCCGAGGCGTCCTTCGACCAGGCCATGGCCTTCGAACGCGAGACCTTCCTCGACCTGCGCGGCTCAACGCAGGCGGCGGCGCTGCGGCACGTGTTCTTCGCCGAACGCGCCGCGCCGCGTCCCGCCGCGCTGCGCGACGTCGCGCCGCTGCCTCTGGCCCGCGTCGCGGTGATCGGCGGCGGCACCATGGGCGCGGGCATCGTCGCCGCCCTGCGCGAGGCCGGCCTGCCCGTCGCCCTGATCGAGCGCGACGCCGAGGCCGTCGAGCGCGGGCTCGCCAATGTCGCATCCATCTTCGACGGCGCCGCCAAGCGCGGCAAGCTGACGCCCGAGCGGGCTGCGGCGCTGCGCCAGGGCGTGACCGGCAGCACCGACTACGCCACGCTGGCCGAGGCCGATCTGGTCATCGAGGCGGTGTTCGAGGACATCGCCGTCAAGCGCGCCGTCTTCGACCAGCTCGGCCGGGTCTGCCGGGCGGATGCGGTGCTGGCGACGAATACCTCCTATCTCGACCCGCGCCTGATCGCGGAAGGGCTGGCAAATCCCGGCCGCTTCATCGGGCTGCATTTCTTCAGCCCGGCCAATGTGATGAAACTGCTGGAAATCGTGCCAGTGCCCGAGACCGCGCCGCGCACGCTGGCGACCGGCTTTGCCCTGGCGCGGCTCTTGAAGAAGATCCCGGTGCAATCGGGCATCTGCGAGGGTTTCATCGGCAACCGCATCCTGAAACGCTATCGCGCCGCGGCCGAGGCGCTGGTGCGCAGGGGCGTGCCGATCGACCGGATCGACGCTGCGATGCGCGGCTACGGCTTCGCCATGGGGCCGTTCCAGGCGCAGGACCTGGGCGGGCTCGACATCGCCCATCTGCAACGCGAGGGTGCGCGCGCGGCCGGGCAGGATGTGCCCGAGACGCTGGGCGACATCCTGGTCCGCGCCGGCCGCAAGGGCCAGAAGACCGGCGGCGGCTGGTACGACTATGCGCCGGGCGAGCGTCAGCCGCAGGTCTCGCCCACGGTGGCGGCGCTGCTGGCGCCTGCCGTCACCCCCGGCGCCGCCATGACCGGGCCCGAGATCGCGGCGGCCCTGGTGGCCGAGATGGCCGCCGAGGGCCGCGCCATCCTGGCCGAGGGCATCGCCGAAAGCCCCGCCGCCATCGACCTGGTGGAAATCCACGGCTACGGCTTTCCGCGCTGGCGCGGCGGGCCGATGTTCGCAAGCGGGGCCTGATGCCGCCCGTGTAACGAAACATTGCTGGGCGGCGGTGCAGCAACATCGGGTTGCAAATCCGGCCCGCCCGGCAAGCATTCGTCACGCGGCGGACCTAAGCCGGACACGGGCGGGCGCTAGCCTTGGGCATCGAAACCCAAGGAGCCCCGCTGATGCAGCGATTCCCGATCAAGGCCGTGCTGGCCGCCAGCCTGCTCGCCCTGCTGAGCGCGCCGGTGGCCGTGCAGGCGCAAAAGGCCCAGCCCCAACCTCGGGCCGAGGCCCCGGTGCGCCATGCCCCCCATGCTGGCGGCCCGATGGCTCTGCCGATGCCGGCCCCGGGGCGGATGGCGGGCGGGCTTGACCTTGCCGCGCATCTGTCCGCCACCGAGACCTATCTTGGCATCACCCCTGAACAACAAGGGCCTTGGCGCGATTATTGCCAGGCGCTGATCGGCTTCATGCAGCCCGAACCGCCGCCCGGGCCCGATGCCGGCCAACTGATGGCCGAGCGCATGGCGCAGGCGGTGCTGGCCCGGGCCGACAAGGCGCAGGCGCTGCTGGTGGCGACCACCGCCCTGCGTGGCGCCTTGCAGCCCGAGCAACTGGCGCGGCTGGTCGAAAGCCAACCCGGGCCGCAGAGCCCCGAGCGGCCGGACCGCGCCGGCTGATCCCCTCGAATTTCCACGAAACCGAAAGGATAACGCGATGCGTCGTCTTCTGATGATGGGCGCCATGGCCGCCCTGGTCCTGTCCGCGCAGGGCGCCCTGGCCGAAAGCCGTCCCGAGGGCCAGCCGCCCGCATGCCGGCAGCAGGATCGCAAATGCCCCGCCCCGCCGCCGCAGGGCAAGCAGGCCGGGCCCGAGCACCGCCGCGAGGTCCGGAACGAGACCCGCCGCGATGGTCCCCCGGCGCCGCATGTCGGCGGGGATGCCCGCGCCGGCCGGCCCTGGACGCCGCCGCGCGACAGCCGCATGGCGAAGGCGCCCCGGGGGCAGGAATACCGCGTGATCGCCGACCATCTGGTGCTGGTGGACAAGAAAAGCCACCGCATTGTTTCGGTCGTCGCGCCGGTCCGGGCGCGCTGAAAGCACCGGGAACGCATCAATAAGGCGGCGGTCGGGATGCTCGGCCGCCGTTTTCCCATGCCGGGACCACGGGCCCGGCCCCGGTCGGTCGGGCTAGTCGGCGCAGAGCGCCGCGGCCCCGGCCTCCAGCGCCGCCATGGCCGCCTGCGGGTCCAGCAGCAGCAACAGCCCGCGCTTGCCGCCGTTGATCGCGACCTCGGGCGTGGTCAGGGCGGCGGCCTCGAACAGCACCGGCGCGGGGCGGCGCTGGCCGAAGGGGCTGATGCCGCCGGTGTGATAGCCGGTCAGCCGCTCGGCCTTGGCGGGCGGCATCATCGCCGCCGACTTGCCACCAAAGGCCGCGGCCACGCGCTTCATCGACAGCACCCGGTCGCCCGGCACCACGGTGCAGGCGGGCCGGCCGTCCACCTCGACCATGAGCGTCTTGAGCAGGCGCTCGGGCGGCAGGCCGATGGCTTCGGCCGCTTGCAGCGCCACCCGGTCCGAGCCGGGGTCATAGCGGTATTCGACCGGGCGAAAGCTGACGCCCTTGGCTTGCAGGAAGCGGGTCGCGGGGGTGGCGGTGCTCATGCCGGGGCCTCGGCGGCGGGCCGGCCAGCGGCGCGGATATTGAGATAGTTGCCGGCCAGGATCAGCGTCGAGCCGAGGACCACGGCCAGCCCGACCGGCTCGGCGTAAAGCAGCAGCCCGACCACGGCGATCACCGGCAGGCGCAGGAAGTCGAAGGGCATGACCAGCGTCGCCGGCGCCAGCCCCAGCGCCCTGGTGATGCAGAAATGCGCCCCGAGCCCGGTCAGGCCCAGCACCAGCACCCAGGGCGCCGCCGCCGCCGAGGGCAGGGCGATGCCGCCGTCGATGCCGGCGCAGGCCAGCCCCATCAGCGCCTGGCTGAGCGACATCCACCACAGGATGCAGGACGCCCCGGCCACGCCGGTCAGCATCTTGGTGCAGACATAGGTCAGCCCGAAGCCCACCGCCGCCAGCGCCGCCGCCCCGACTCCGACCAAGGCCCCGGCCGAGATCCCGGCCGCGCCCGGCTGCACGATCACCAGGATGCCAAGAAAACCCAGGCCCGCCGACAGCGCCCGCGCCCGCGTCAGGCGCTCGCCCAGAAGAAACGGCGCCAGGATCAGCACCCACAGGGGCGCGGTGAATTCCAGCGCAAAGACCTGCGCCAGCGGGATGGTGAACAGGGCGTGGAACCACAGGTTCTGCGCGACGAAATGCGTGACGTTGCGCGCCAGGTGCAGCCCGGGCCGGCGCAGGTTTACCGCACCCCAGTCGCCCCGCAGGCTCAGCACGGCGGCGATGATCGCCATCCCGATCAGCGAGCGCCAGGCCAGGATCTCGAACGTGTCGAGCTCACCCTGGACCATGCGCCCGGCCACGGCCATCAGCGTGAAGGCCGCGACCGCGCCCATCATCCAGGCGGCGGCCAGCAGCGGGCGGGATTCGGTCGTGGTCGGCATCGGCTTCGTCCTGTTGCGCCGCAAAGGGCTAGCGGATCGCCGCCCGGCCGGCAAGCCGCCGGCCTAGCGTTCCGACATGGCCGAGAAGCTGGCCGGATAGCGCCCGCCCGAGACGTTTTCGGGCGCAAAGGCGCGTTCCAGCGTCTCGCGCTCGGCCGCGGTCAGGGTGATGCCGGTTGCAGCGACGTTCTGCTCCAGGTTCGGGATGCGCTTGGCGCCGGGGATCGGCACGATGTCCTGGCCCTGCGCCAGCACCCAGGCCAGCGCCACCTGCGCCGCGCTGACGCCCTTGGCCTGGGCGACGCCCTCGACCACCGCGACCAGCTTGCGGTTCGTCTCGGCATGTTCGGGCTGGAAGCGCGGCAGGCGGCGGCGGAAATCGTCCTGGCCCAGGGTTTCGGTCTGCACCTGGCCGGTCAGGAAGCCGCGGCCCAGCGGGCTGAAGGGCACGAAGCCCACGCCCAGCTCGCGGCAGGCGGCCAGCACGCCGTTGGTTTCCACATCCCGCGTCCACAGCGAATATTCGCTTTGCAGCGCGGTGATCGGATGCGTGGCATGGGCGCGGCGCAGCGTCTCGGCCGAGACTTCGGACAGGCCGAGCGCGCGGACCTTCCCTTGGGCCACCAGTTCGGCCATGGCACCGACGGTGTCCTCGATCGGCACGGCCGGGTCGGCGCGGTGCAGGTAGTAAAGGTCGATCACATCGGTCTGCAGCCGCTTCAGCGAGGCCTCGGCCACGGCGCGGGCATTCTTCGGCGTGCCGTCGGTGCCGGTGATCTCGCCAAAGCCGTTGGCGTCGCGGCTGTAGGTGAAACCGAACTTGGTCGCGATCACCAGCCGGTCGCGGAACGGCTTCAGCGCCCGGCCCAGCAGGATCTCGTTGTGATGCACGCCATAGACCTCGGCGGTGTCGAAGAAGGTCACGCCCAGATCGACCGCGCGCTCCAACGTCGCGACCGAGGCGGATTCGTCCTGGTGGCCATAGGCCTGGCTCAGCCCCATGCAGCCCAGCCCGATGGCCGAGACCGTCAGCGTCGCGCCCAGTTTGCGCTGTTCCATAGCCTGCTCCTTGCATTGTCCGGGCGGCAGCATAGCCGCGCGCCCGGCACTTGCACAGGGTCAGGCGCGGGCGACCGCGCCATGCACCAGCCGGCCCTTGTGGAAGGTCGCGACCCGGGGCGAACGCCGCGCCACCGCCTCGGCCGAGCAGCTGCAATCGGCCAGCGCGAATTCCGCCGCGTCGCCTGGCCGGGGCCAGGCGCGGTTGCCGTCCTGGTCCAGCGGCAGCACGTCGCCGGTGGCGATGGCCAGCGCCCGGGTCAGGGCGAATTCGTCGCGCCCGCCATAGACCTGGGCCAGCAGGTTGGCCTTTTCCAGCATGTCGCCGGTGCCGAAGGGCGACCAGTGGTCGATAACGCTGTCGGTGCCCGACATCAGCGTCACGCCCTTCTCGCGCAGCCGGGGCAGCGGCATGACCAGCGACCCGATGGGCACGGTCGAGATCACCGTGACGTCATGCTCGGCCATGCGCTCGGCCAGCGGGTCCAGCTCGGCTTCGGGCAGGGTGGCCAGGGCAAAGGCGTGGCTGAGGTTCAGCTTGCCCTTCAGCTCGGGCGTGCGCGCGACCGTCTCGACCATGTAGCGGATCGCCTCGGCGCCGGCCGGGGTGGTTTCGTGGATATGGATGTCCACGCCCTTGCCGTGGTCCAGCGCGATGGCGAACATCGCATCGACCGAGGCCTTCATGTCGCCGTCGACATTGGTCGGATCCAGCCCGCCGACGAAATCGACGCCCAGGGCCATGGCCTCGCGCATCAGCCCCTCGACCTTGGAATGCAGCAGCCCGTGCTGCGGAAAGGCCACGATCTCGCAGTCGAAACGGTCGCGGTTCTTCTGCAGCGCGGCTTGCAGGTGCTCGAGGCTTTTCAGCCCGCTGACCGGGTCGATGTTGCAATGGCTGCGCACCATGGTGGTGCCCTGCGACAACAGCAGTTCGATCAGCGCCTCGGCCCGCTCCTGCGAGGTCGGCAGCAGTTTCGGCAGCAGCACCTCCTCGCGCGCGATCATGTCCATGATCGTCTTGCCCTGGCGCGGCAGCGGCGCCTGCCAGGGCCCGCCGTAGAAGGTCTTGTCCAGGTGGATATGCATGTCGCGAAAGGCCGGCAGCGCCAGCGCGCCGCCCGCCGAATAGCGCGGGACCGAGGCATCCAGCACGACATCCGCCGCGTGGATCGCGGCAATGGCGCCGTCGCGGATCTCCAGCGTGTAAAGCGCCGTGCGGGTGGCGGCGACATAGCCGCCCTCATGCGTGAAGCCGTCCTCGAGCCGGACCTCGGCCAGGTGGTAATGCGGGTCGTCGATGGCGGTCGCGGTGGCCTCGGGCGTGGCGGCCGCGGCGGTGCCGGCGCCCAGCAGGGACGAGACGGCAATCATTCCGCCGCCGGCGCCCAGGAAGGTGCGGCGGCTGGGGTGGGACAGGGGCTGCATGGGGATCTCCGGTCAGGAATCGGGTCGCCTCGCAGGATAGGGCCGGGGCATATCATCTGGAAATTAAATGTCGGCATGATAATCATTCGAAAGCCGAATGAGGAATCGATGCTCGATCCCCGCCTGCTGCGCGCCTTCGTCGCCATCGTCGAGACCGGCAGCTTCACCCGCGCCGCCGGCCAGTTGAACATGACGCAATCGACGATCAGCCAGCAGCTGTCGCGGCTGGAACAGGCCGCGGGCCAGCCGCTGGTCGCGCGCGAGGCGCGGCCGGTGCTGCCGACGCCGCAGGGCGAGCGGCTCTTGGGCTATGCCCGCCGCATCCTGGCGCTGCACGAGGCGGCGGCCGTGGCGCTTGGCGATCCCGCCGGCAGCAGCGCCCTGCGGCTGGGCCTGCCCGAGGACATCTTCAACCCGGCGATGTGCGACATCTTTCGCGATTTCACCGCGCGCTGCCCGCAGATCCGGCTGGACGTGACGGTGGGCCTTAGCCGCGAGCTGATGCGGCGCTATCGCGCGGGCGAGCTCGACATCGTCGTCGTCAAGGAACAGGCCGCCGCCCGCGACAGCCGCGCCAGCTTTGCCGAGGCGATGGGCTGGTTCGAAAGTGCGGCGCTGGCGCGGGACTGGGCCGATCCGGTGCCGCTGGTGGTGTTCCCGCCCGGCGGGCTTTACCGCGACGTGATGTTCCAGCGCATCGAACGCGAGGGTCGGCGCTGGTATGTCGCCTTTTCCGGCAGCAGCCTGCACAGCGTGCTGCTGGGCGTCGAGCGCGGGCTGGGCATCACCCTGCTGCCCCTGGCCGCGGCCGAAGGCGCCGGGCTGCGGCGCTGCGCCGCCTTCGGGACCGAGCCGGCCATGGTGGTGGCGCTTTACGCCTGGGAATCCGGCGGCGCGGCGGGCGATCTGGTGGCGCGCATGACCGATCTGCTGGAACGGCGCCACCGGCGCAGCCGGGCGATGCTTTGACTTCGTGTTCCGGCCTGCCCATATCCTTGCGCATGGGGCTTGGATATGCGGAGGACGAGCCATGCGCGGCGCAATCGCGAAAACCCTGGGATTGACGGTGATGCTGGCCATGGCCGCGCCAGTGGCGGCCCTGGCGGCGGGACCGGTCGGCGTGACCTATGTCGCGCCCGAGACGTTCCGGGACCGCGAGTTCCGACAGGCGCGCAGCCGCGCCTCGGCCCTGGCCGAGTTCGACTGCTGGTTTGCCGAACTGGGCGCGCGTTACCTGCCCAGCGGGCAGAGCCTGCGGATCGAGGTGCTGGAGATGGACCTTGCCGGCGATTTCGAGCCGTGGCGCACCGGCTGGCAGGACGTGCGCTTCCTGCGCGACACCACGCCGCCGCGCATCCGCATGCGCTGGCAGCTGGAACAGGGCGGCAAGGTGATCCGCCAGGGCGACGCGCGGCTTCACGACATGAACTACCTGTGGGACCCGCGCGGCAAGGGCGACAGCCGCCGCTTCGTCCATGACAAGCTGCTGATCCAGGACTGGTTCCGCAAGACCTTCGCCCCGGGGGTATCGGGATGAGCGGCGCCGACGGAATCGAGCTGGGCAAGGAGCCGGGCCGCTATGTCGCCCGCATTCCCGGTATCGCGGGCGAGGGCGAGATCACCTTCACCGCCGAAGCCCCGGGCGTCATCAGCGCCGACCATACCGGCGTTCCGGACAGCATGGCCGGCAAGGGCGTGGCGCGGGCGCTGCTGGACTTCATGCTGCAGGACGCGCGCGCGCACGGCTTTCGCATCGTCCCGCGCTGCCCCTTCGTGCGCGGCCAATATGCCCGGCATCCCGAATGGGCGCCGCTGTTCACCACGAAGCCCGGCGAGGACCCCTAGAGGCTGGCCGCGAAGCCGGCCAGATAGTCGCGCAACTGCCCGCGCGTCTTGTCGTCGGTCAGATTGCCCTGGTCGTCGAAGACGCTGCCCGCGCGCGACACCATCAGCCGGCCCTCGGTCCACAGCTGCGTCTTCAGCGTGCGCAGCACCGGCAGCCAGTGGCTCTGCGCCAGGATCGTGCCGAAACCGCCGGGCGAGGCGCCGATCAGCGCCACCGGCTTGCCGACGAACAGGCCCAGCCCCTCGCCGCGCGACATCCAGTCGATGGCGTTCTTGAACACGCCCGGCACGCCGTTGTTGTATTCCGGTGTCACCAGCAGCAGCCCGTCGGCGGCGGCAAGCTGGGCCTGAAGCGCCTGCACCGCGCCCGGCAGGCCCGAGGCGGCTTCCAGGTCGCCGTCGTAGAGCGGCACCTCGCGGATCGAGCCGATCTGGATGGTCGTGCCCTCGGGGGCGGCTTCCGCCGCGGCGCGCAGCAGTCCGCTGTTGAAGGAGGCGCGGCGCAGGCTGCCGCTGAGGCCGAGAATGGTCTTGGTCATGGCTGGTTTCCCCGTTCTTGCGTGGCGGCGATGCTGCCGCAGTCCGGCCGGCAGGGCCAGCGCCTTGGTCAGCGCCCCGGGAACCGGCGATTGTGCAGCAACGCTTGAAATAGCCTTGCGGTTTCTTTGCCTGCCCATCGCCGCCGGACCGGGTCAGGATGGGGCGCAGGCATGGGAGGAAGCGATGAAGGCGGAAGACGGCGACAGGGATGCGATGCGGGCCTTTCTGATGGACCTGCTGCTCAGCACGCCGCTGTTGCGGCCCGGGCGCGAGCATGAGACGGCGCGCGCCTATCAGGACCGGGCGGCGGTGGTGCATCCCGAGGTGGCGGGCGTGCTGCGCGAGGCCGCCCACCGCCTTTTGCACGGCTGAGGCGACAGGGAAAGGCCGGCGCGCCGTCTCCAGCACGCCGGCCCCGGGGGTTGGTCCTGGCGCCTTCAGTCGGCGCTGGCCTCGTTCAGTTGCAGGCCGGCGGGGGCCGGATGCAGGTCGCGGACCGGACGGGCCGCGCCGGTGGCCTCGCCGTTCAGGGCGCGGTCAAACTGCTCGCGGTCCAGCGCGCCTTCCCAGCGGCTGACGACGACGGTGGCGACGGCATTGCCGATGAAGTTGGTGATCGAGCGGCATTCCGACATGAAGCGGTCCACGCCCAGGATCAGCGCCATGCCGGCGACCGGCACCGTGGGCACCACCGACAGCGTCGCAGCCAGCGTGATGAAGCCCGCCCCGGTCACGCCCGCCGCGCCCTTCGAGGACAGCATGGCGACCAGCAGCAGCAGCACCTGCTGTTGCAGCGACAGGTCGGTGTTGGTGGCCTGGGCGATGAACAGCGCCGCCAGCGTCATGTAGATATTGGTGCCGTCCAGGTTGAAGCTGTAGCCGGTCGGCACGACCAGGCCGACGACCGAGCGCCTGCAGCCGGCCTTCTCCATCTTCTCCATCAGCGAAGGCAGCGCCGATTCCGAGGACGAGGTGCCCAGCACCAGCAGCAGTTCGGTCTTGAGATAGGAGATCAGCCGGAAGATCGAGAAGCCGTTCAGCAGGCAGACCGTGCCCAGGATCACCACGATGAACAGCGCCGCGGTCAGGTAGAAGGTGCCGACCAGCGCCGCCAGGTTCACCACCGAGGCGATGCCGTATTTGCCGATGGTGAAGGCGAAGGCGCCGAAGGCCCCGATGGGCGCGGCCTTCATCAGGATGTCCACCATGCGGAACACAGCATGGCTGATTGCCTCGAACAGCGCCACGACCGGCTTGCCCTTGTCGCCGATCAGGATCAGGCCGATGCCGAACAGGATGGCGATGAACAGCACCTGCAGGATGTTGCCCTCGACAAAGGCCGAGGTCATCGTGGTGGGGATGATGTCCATGATGAAGCCGGTCAGCGAGGTCTCATGCGCCTTGGCGGCATAGTCGGCGACCTTGCTGGCATCCAGCGTCGCCGGGTCGATGTTCATGCCGGCGCCGGGCTGGATGACGTTCGCGGTGATCAGCCCGACGATCAGCGCGAGCGTCGAGAAGGTCAGGAAATAGCCGAAGGCTTTGCCCACGACCGAACCCACGCCCCTGAGCGTGCCCATGCCCGCAAGGCCGGTGACGATGGTCAGGAAGATGACCGGGGCGATGATCATCTTGACCAGTTTAATGAAGGCGTCGCCCAGGGGCTTCAGCGCCTCGCCGGTCTGGGGATAGAAATGGCCGATCAGCGCGCCGGCCGCGATGGCGATCAGCACCTGGAAATACAGGTGGCGGTAGAACGGGCGCGGCGCGTGAACGACCGGCGCTGCCGAGGTGTCGATTTGCATGGGGCCTCCTCCGACCTGCGAATGACGGGTATGTGACAGCCATGATAAGGCGGCGGGCGCCGGCGCCCAAAAGCCGGGCGCATGACAGCAATGCGTTGTAATCATGGGTTTTTGGCGGCGTTCGGGGCCGCGATATGTGTGGTTTTCCGCACAGGCCCGCCGTGCTAGTGTGGAATTCCACACAAAGGCCGGGAGGAAGGCACGAATGGCTGATTCGGCGCGGATGCGGCGGCTGGCGCTGGTGCTTGCCGTTCTGGCGGGGGCGCTGGCGGTTCTGGCGCTGACCTTCGTCACGGTGCGCGACAATGCGCTGCGCGAGCTGCACCAGCAGCTCGAGGTGACGGCGCGCAGCCGGGTGCAGGCGCTGGAAAGCGTGCTCGCCAAGCAGCGGGCGGTGGCCGCGGTGCTGGCCGACGACAGCCTGATGCGGGACGCCCTGGCCGCGCCGGGCGCCGGGACCGTGGCGCGCGCCTCGCGCAAGCTGGAGCGGCTGCGCGCCGATACCGACAGCGCGGTGATCTATCTGCTGGACCGCGAGGGGCTGGCCATCGCCGCCTCGAACTGGGACCAGCCGGCCAGCTTCGTCGGCTCGAACTACGGCTTTCGCGACTATTTCAGCCAGGCCCTGCTGCGGGGCGAGGCGACGCAATTCGCGCTTGGCACGGTCAGCAAGCGGCCGGGCCTGTATCTGTCGCATGACGTGGCGGTGAACGGCCAGCCGCGCGGGGTCATCGTGGTCAAGGTCGAGTTCGACCGCACCGAGCAGAACTGGGCCCAGGCCGGCGAGCGGATCATGGTCACCGACGCGGCCGGGCAGGTGATCCTGTCCAGCCGGCCCGCGCTGCGCTTCGGTCCGCTGCCGGCGCAGGCGGCGGGCGAGGTCGGGGCCGAACTGCCGGTGCCGGGGGCGGATTGGCGGCTGGTGATCCGCGCGCCCTCGGCTCCGGCCGCCAAGGCGGCGGCGCTGGCGACCGGCACGGTGGGGTTCCTGCTGTCGCTGCTGCTGGGTGCCGGCATCTGGGCCGCGCGCGCCCGCACCCGCGCCGCCCGCCGCGCCGAGGCCGAGCGGCGCTACCGCGCCGACCTGGAGCGTGCCGTGGACGAACGCACCCGCGACCTGACCGCCGAGATGCGCGAGCGTCGCGCCGCCGAACAGCGGCTGGCGCAGTTGCAGGGCGAGATGGTCCAGGCCAACAAGCTGGCGACGCTGGGCCAGATCACCGCCGGCGTCGCGCATGAGGTGAACACGCCCTTGGCCACCATCCGCCTTCTGGCCGAGAACGGCCGCCAGATGCTGCCCGAGGGCGCGGCGCCGGATGTGGCGGGCAACCTGGACCAGATCCTGCGCATGTCCGACCGCATCGCCCAGATCACCACCGAGCTGCGCGGCTTTGCCCGCAAGGCCACCGGCGAGCTTGGGCCCGTGGCGCTGAAGGACGCGCTGGACGCCGCGCTGCTGCTGGTCGCCAGCCGCCGCCGGGCCGAGGGCATCCGCGTGCTGCTGCCGCAGATCCCGCCCGGCCTGACCGTGCGGGCCGAGCGGGTGCGGCTGGAGCAGATCCTCGTCAACCTGATCCAGAACGCGCAAGAGGCGCTCTCGGGCCGCCCGGACGCCGAATTGCGCATCGAGCTCGACCAGCAGCCCGACCGCGTGCGGCTGAGCATCCGCGACAACGGGCCGGGGCTGGCGCCCGGCATCGCGGCGACGCTGTTCACGCCCTTCGCCACCTCGAAACCCAGCGGGCTGGGGCTGGGGCTGGTGATCTCGCGCGAGATCGCCCGCGACTTCGGCGGCGAGCTGACCGCCGCGCCCTCCGAGCCGGGGCAGGGCGCCGCCTTTCACCTGGACCTGCCGAGGCTGCCATGACCGAAGCCCCGCTTGTCCGCCTGGTCGACGACGACCCCGATCTTCTGGCCGCGCAGGCGCAGGCGCTGAAGCTGGCCGGTTTCCGGGCCGAAACCTTCGACGACCCGGCCGAGGCGCTGCGCGGCCTTGGCCCCGACTGGCCCGGCGTGGTGCTGTCGGACGTGCGCATGCCGGGCATGGACGGGTTCCAGCTGTTCGAGCGCATCCATGCGCTGGATCCGGAACTGCCGGTGATCCTGCTGACCGGGCATGGCGACGTGCCGATGGCGGTCGCGGCGCTGAAGCAGGGCGTCTATGACTTCCTGACCAAGCCGATCGGCGGCGGCCCCCTGGCGGCGGCGCTGGCCCGAGCCGCATCCGCGCGGGCGCTGGTGCTGGAAAACCGCGCCCTGCGCGCCCGCCCCTCAGAAGAGCCTGCGACCGAGATCGGCCTTTCCGGCGCCTCGCCCGTCATGGTCCACCTGCGCGACAGCATCGCGCGGCTGGCCGAGCGGGGCGGCGACGTGCTGATCATCGGCCCCCAGGGCTCGGGCAAGCGCACGGCGGCGCGGGCGATCCACCGGCAAAGCCCGCGCCGGGGCCGCGCCTTCACCCGCATCACTTGCGCGGCGCTGGACGAGGCGCGGTTCGAGGCCGAGTTCATCGGCCAGGAGCCCGCTGGCTCGCGCCAGCCGCGCCAGCCCGGCAAGCTGGAAAAGACCCATCGCGGCACGCTGTTCCTGGACGAGATCGAGGCGCTGGCCCCGGCCCTGCAGGCCCGCTTGCAGGCGATCCTCGACGCGGGCGAGATCTGGCCTGCCGGCGCCGCGGCGCCGCGCCCGCTGGACCTGCGGCTGATCGCCTCGACCCGGGCCGACCTGGGCCAGATGGTCGAGGCCGGGACGTTCCGCGGCGATCTCTACTATCGCCTCTCGGCCGCGACCCTGCAGATGCCGGCGCTGGCGCAGCGGCGCGAGGACGTGGCGGCGCTGTTCCGGCAGTTCCTGTTGCAGGCCTGCCAGCGGCTGAACCTGCCGGTGGCGCCGGTGACGGGCGCGGTCAAGGCGCGGCTCGCCGGCTATGGCTGGCCGGGCAATCTCAGCGAATTGCAGCAATTCGCCGAAAGCCATGCGCTGGGGCTGTCCGCCTTCGACGGGGCGGGGGGCGATGCCGCGCCGCCGGGCCTGGCCGAGTTGGTCGCCGATTACGAGGCCGAGCTGATCCGCGACGCGCTGCGCATGGCCGAGGGCAACGCGACCCAGGCGATGGCGCGGCTGAAACTGCCGCGCAAGACCTTCTATGACAAGCTGACCCGGCACGGCATCCGGCCGGCCGATTTCCGCGCCGCCAGCGGCTGAAAATGACCAGCCCCACGGATTTTTCCGCGGGGCTGGTCAATGCGCCTGTGTCCAGACCGGACGAACTCGGGACCATGAAACGGCAAAGGCAAACACCGCCTTCTCCTCCTGCGGGTATCGCACCGGGGGAGGCGCGCGGAAATGGCCGTGTTTGCCTAGGCAATATTGCCTAGGGCGCCGCTGCAACGCCGCCGTGGCAAAAATGCCGGCCCGGCTGTTGCCGAGCGGGCTTCGGCTGTATGGAACACCGGCGCGGCGCCAGGCCGCGTTCCGGGATTCGGGGGCCCTTGGGCATGATCAGGACGCTCAGCGCGGGCGGCGGTCCGGCAACGGGCGGGCCGCGATGAAGAAATCGCTGGGCGCATCGCTGGCGCTGGGACTGGCGGGGCTGCAATTCCTCGCCATCCTGCTGGTGGTGTTTTCGTCCTATCTGACCTCCGAGCGGGCGCTGATCCGCCATGCCCGCGACCTTTTGCGCGACGTCGGCATCAACACCATCGAGCATTCGCGCGGCTTCCTCAGCCCGGCGCAGGGCGCGGCGGAGCTTGCGGCGCAGCTGGCGCAGAACAGCGTCATCGCCAGCGAGGATACGCCGCTGCTGGAGCAGCTCCTGTTCCAGCAGCTGAAGATCGCGCCGCAATTCGCCGGGCTCTATTACGGGCGCGAGGACGGCAGCTTCCTCTATGTCATGCGCACCCCCGGCGCGCGCGGCGATTTCCGCAGCAAGATCATCTCGGTCCGGGACGGCCAGCGCCGGGTCGAGTTCATCTGGCGCGACCACAACTTCACCCCGGTCGCCCGCAGCGAGGATCCCGCCGACCGCTATGACCCGCGCGAGCGGCCCTGGTATGTCAAGGCCAAGGCCGAGCGCGCGACGATCTGGACCGATCCCTATATCTTCTTCTCGTCGCACCAGCCGGGGATCACGCTGGCCGCGCCGGTGCAGCAGCCGGACGGCGGGTTGCGCGGCGTGGTGGGCGTCGACATCGAGATCAGCATGATCTCGGAATTCCTGGCGCGGCTGAACATCGGCCAGCACGGCCGGGCGCTGATCATCAACCGCAACGGCGACGTGATCGCCCATCCCGACAGCAGCCTGATCCGGGCGCGCAACGCCGACGGCAGCCTGCGCTTCGCCGCCATCAGCGAGATCGGCGACCCGATCGCCCGCGCCGCCTTCGGCCCCGCCGCGCTGGCCGGCGCCCTGCCGGTGGCGCAGGAGACGCCGGGCGAGTTCCTGCACGACGACGCCTCCTATGTCTCGACCATCATGCCGGTGATCAGCGACAAGCTGCCCTGGACCATCGCGGTCTATGCCCCCGAGGACGATTTCACCGGCGCGCTGAAGCGCAACCGCACGCTGAACATCTGGCTGGCGGCGCTGGTCGCGGGGCTGACCGGGCTCTTGGGGCTGGCGCTGGCCGACGCGATCTATCGCCCGGTGCGCGCCTTTGCCGTGCGCACCGCGCTGGTCTCGCAGGGCGAGCTGGACCCGGACGCGCCGCTGCCCAGGACCTACAAGGAGCTCGAGCGCGCCAATGACGCGCTGGTCCAGCAGATCGTGGCGCGGCGCAAGACCGAACGCGAATACGGCCAGACCTTCGACATGTCCTCGCGCGGGATGGCGCAGATCGCGCCCGACAGCGGCCGCTTCATCCGCGTGAACGCCAGCATCTGCCACATTACCGGCTACAGCGCCGCCGAGCTGTCGCGCATGCGGCTGTCTGACCTGGTCCACCCCGAGGACCCGACCTTCGTCGGCGCCTTCTTCCACAGCCCGGCCGGCGATTTCTCGGTCAACCGCGAGATGCGCTGCATCCGCAAGGACGGCAGCACCATCTGGATCACCCTGAACGAGATCCTGATCCGCGACGAAAGCGGCAAGCCGCTGCATTCGGTGCTGACCATGGACGACATCACCCAGGGCAAGCGCGCCGAGGCGCAGATCGTGCAGCTGAACCGCGACCTGTCGCACCTGGCGCGCGGCAATACCATGGGCGAGATGGCCGCGGGCCTGGCGCATGAGCTGAACCAGCCCTTGGCCGCCATCGCCCAGAACGCCGATACCGCGCTGCTGATCCTGGACCAGATGGCGGCCAAGGACCCCGAGCTGCGCGACGTCCTGATCGAGATCGAGGGCCAGTCGCTGCGCGCGGGCGAGATCATCCGCGCCCTGCGCAGCTTCATCAGCAAGGACGAGGGCGCCGCCACCAGCTTCGACCTGTCGGATCTGGTGCAGCAGACCCTGCACCTGATCCAGGCCGAGGCCGCCGAGGCGCGGGTGCTGGTGCAGATCGACCTGGCCCCCGGCCTGCCGCCGGTGCGCGCCAACCGCGTCCAGATCGCCCAGGTCATCGTCAACCTGCTGCGCAACGCCATCGAGGCGCTGGCCGACCATCCCGCCACCGACCGCCGCGTCCTGCTGGCCGCCCGGCGCGACGACGGGCAGGTGCGCATCAGCATCGAGGACACCGGCCCCGGCATCGCCCCCGGCATCAGCCTGTTTTCGCAGTTCGAGACCAGCAAGCCCGGCGGCATGGGCCTTGGCCTGTCGATCTGCCGCTCGATGCTGGCCGCGAACGGCGGCGCGCTGTGGCACGAAAGCCGGCCGAGCGGCGGCGCGCGCTTCGTCTTTACCCTGCCCGTCAGCCAGAAGCTGGCGTGATGGCCAGGCCCTCCCCCGGTATTCCGTTCTTGCAGGCAGGCCCGCCATGACCGATTCCCCGCTGACCGTCTTTCTGATCGACGACGACGAGGGCATCCGCCGCTCCTTGCAGCGGGCCCTGGAAAAACGCGGCTACGCGGTCGAAAGCCATGCCTCGGCCGCCTCGTTCCTGGCGGCCTATGATCCGGCGCGGCAGGGCTGCCTGCTGCTCGACTACGGCATGCCCGGGATGAACGGGCTTGAGCTGCAACGGCACCTGAACGTGCTTGGCGCGACCATTCCGGTGATCTTCATCACCGGCCATGGCGGCGTGCCGGAATCGGTGCAGGCGATCAAGGCCGGCGCCGTCGATTTCCTGGAAAAGCCGTTTCGCCAGGCGCATCTGGTCGAGCGCATCGAGACCGCCTTTGCCGTCGCCCGCGAAAGGCTGGACCTGCACGAGCAGGACCGCCGCCTGCGCGCCCGGTTCCAGAGCCTGACCGCGCGCGAGCTGGAAATCGTGCAGCGCATGATCGCCCGCCCCTCCGAGATCTCCAGCAAGGAACTGGCGGCGGCGCTCGGCATCAGCCCGCGCACGGTCGATCACCACCGCGCCCGCATCCTGGAAAAGATGAACGTGAAATCCGTGGCCGAGCTGATCGCGCTGGCGACGCGCTGAGCCTGGTCCCGGCCCGGCGCCCGGCGGTCAGCCCTCCAGCCCGTCCTGCACCCGGTTCCAGGCCTGGTCCATGTGCTCGCCGATGATGGCGGCCAGCCGGTCGGGATCGCGCGCCTCCAGCGCGGCGATCATCTCCTCGTGCTCGGCCACGGCGCCGGCCCATTTCTGCGGCCCCTCGTGGCCGATGAAGCGGATGCGCTTCAGCCGGGTCTGCAACAGCTGGTGCACGTCGGCCAGCGCGGCATTGTCCGCCAGCGCCACGATGGCGCTGTGGATGGCCTGGTTCAGCTTGTAATAGGCCAGCCGGTCGCCGCGCTGGTAACAGCCGATCATCTGGTCGTGCAGCGCCCGCACATGGGCGATGCCCGCGTCGCTGGCGGTGGCGCAGGCGGTGCGGCCGGCGTGCTGTTCCAGGGTGCGGATCACGTCGATCATGTCGCGCACCTCCTTGGCGGTGAATTTCTTCACCACGGCGCCGCGGCTGGGGATGAGCTCGATCAACCCCTCGCTGGCCAGGAACTTGATCGCCTCGCGCAGGGGCGTGCGCGACACGCCCAGGAAGGCGCCGACCTGGCCTTCGTTGATGCGCGTGCCCGGCGCCAGCTCGCCCTCGATGATCATGTCGCGCAGGCGGGTCAGGATGGCATCGTGCAGCGAATGCCGCTCGATCCGGTTCGGGGTCTCGGGCAATCCGGCGCTGCGGATGCGGGATTCCTCCACGATGGCTCTCCTTGCTAGCTTTCGTCATGGCTACGCATGGCCGGGGCGCAAGTCAATGACGTGCTCTGAATGCTGCATACAAAATAATTGCTGTGCGAACCACCATGCGCTAGGACAGGCGCAAGGGGATGATTCGAAAGGGGGGAGACATGGCGCAGCATGCCAAGGCCGCCGGCTGGACGGCCGAAAGCTGGCCGATCGCGGCGGCGATGATCCCGTTCCCGGCGGTGCTGCCGGACGGGCGGGCGATGCAGGACGGGGGGCCCGAGCTTTGGGCCGGGCCGCTGGGCCAGGTGGCCGCCGCCGGCTTCGGCGCGGTGGACCCGACCGATTCCTGGCTGCGGGTCGCCGACCTGGACCCGGCGCGCCGGGCGGATTTCGCGGCGCTGTGCCGCGACCTGGGGCTGGCGGTGCCGGCGATCTCGACCTCGCGGCGCAGCCTGATCGACGCCCGGCACGGCGCCGAATACCTCGCCTATGGCCATCGCGTCATCGACTGCGCGGCGGAACTGGGCGCGGGCCATGTCAGCTTCGGCTTCTTCGAGCCGCTGACCCCCGCGCAGCAGCAGGCGCTGTGGTTCTGGACCGAAGACGGGCCGCGCAACCCCGACGATCCGGCGATCTGGCGCCTGGCGGTCGAGCGCGTGCGCGAGCTCGCCGGCCATGCCGCGGCATGCGGCGTCAGCATCGCGCTGGAAATGTACGAGGACACCTATCTGGGCACCGCGCGCGATGCCGTGCGCTTCGTGACCGAGGTCGACCATCCCGCCGTCCGGCTGAACATCGACATCGGCAACCTGGTCCGCCTGCACCGCCCGGTCGAGCCCTGGGCCGAGATGATCCGGCTGTGTGCGCCCTTTGCCGGCTATTGGCACGTCAAGAACTATTACCGGATGGAGGACAGCCGCAGCGGCCTGGTCATGACCCATCCCGCGCCGCTGCTGGGCGGCACGATCAACTGGCGCGCGGCCATCGGGACGGCGCTGGACCTTGGCTTTTCGGCGCCCTTCCTGTGCGAACATTACGGCGGCGACGGGCTGGGCGTCTGCGCGCAGAACCGCGACTATATTCGCAGCATCCTTGCCGGCAGGAGGAACCATGACCAGGCTGTTTGACGATCCCGAGGAATTCGCCGCCACCGCGCTTGCGGGATTCTGCGCCGCGAACCGCGACCGCGTGCGCCCGGTGCCGCATGGCGCCCTGCGCGCCGCGCCCGGACCCCGCGGCAAGGTGGCGCTGCTGGTCGGCGGCGGCTCGGGCCATTACCCGGCCTTTCTGGGCTATGTCGGCGCGGGCCTGGCCGACGCGGCGGTGGCGGGCGACGTCTTCGCCTCGCCCTCGACCAGCGCCGTGGCCGGCGTGGCGCGGGCAGCGCATCGCGGCGGCGGCGTGATCCTGGGCTTTGGCAATTACGCCGGCGACGTGCTGAACTTCGGCGCCGCGGCCGAGCGGCTGCGGGCCGAGGGCATCGACGCCCGCATCCTGGCCGTGACCGACGACGTGGCCAGCGCCGGCCCGGCCGAGCGTGCGAAGCGCCGCGGCGTGGCGGGCGATCTGCTGGTCTTCAAGATCGCCGGTGCCGCCGCCGAAGCGGGGCTCGACATCGACGCGGTCGAGGCGGTGGCGCAGCGCGCCAATGCCGCCGCCGTTTCCTTCGGGGTCGCCTTCGACGGCTGCACCCTGCCGGGCCAGGCCGCGCCGCTGTTCCGGGTCGCCGAGGGCGGCGTCGCCCTGGGCCTTGGCATCCATGGCGAGCCGGGCATCCGCGAGGAACCGATGAAACCCGCCGCCGAGATCGCCCGCATGCTGCTGGCGCCCTTGCTGGCCGAGCGGCCGCAGGGCCATGCCGGCCGCGTCGCCGTGGTGCTGAACGGCTTGGGCCGCACCAAATACGAAGAGCTTTTCGTGCTCTGGCACCACATCGCGCGGCAACTCGAAGCCGAGGGGCTGGAGGTGGTCGACCCGGAGGTCGGCGAATTCGTCACCAGCCTCGACATGGCCGGCTGTTCGCTGTCGATCCTGTGGCTGGACGCGGAACTCGAGGCGTTCTGGCGCGCTCCGGCCGATGCCCCGGCCTTCCGCAAGGGCAATGTCGCGCCGGGCGAGGCCGTCGCCGAGGATGCCGCGCCGCAGGTCGCGCCGGCGCAGGGCATCGCGCCCGGCTCGGCCGAATCGCAAAAGGCCGGCGCCTGCATCGCCGGGCTTCTGGGCCGGCTGGCGCAGGCCCTGGCCGAGGCCGAGGAGATGCTGGGCCAGATCGACGCCCGGGCCGGTGATGGCGACCACGGGCAGGGCATGGCGCGCGGCTCCAAGGCCGCCGCGGCCGCTGCCGCCGAGGCGACGCGGGCCGGGGCCGGCGCCGCGACGGTGCTGGGGCTGGCGGGCGACGCCTGGGCTGATCGCGCCGGCGGCACCTCGGGCGCGCTCTGGGGCGTGGCCCTGCGCGGCTGGGGCGCGGCCTTGACCGATGCCGAGCCGGCCTCGGCCGCGCGTGTCGCCGAGGGGGCGCAGGCGGGCCTGGACGCGGTGCTGCGGCTGGGCGGCGCCCGGCCCGGCGACAAGACGCTGGTCGATGCCTTCGTGCCCTTCGTCCAGACGCTGCGCACGGCGGTCGAGGCCGGCACGCCGCTGGCCGACGCCTGGCAGCGCGCCGCCGACAGCGCCACCCAGGCGGCCGATGCCACGGCGCAGCTGCTGCCGAAACTGGGCCGCGCCCGCCCATTGGCCGAGCGCAGCCTGGGCCATCCCGACGCCGGCGCTGTCTCGCTGGCGCTTTGCGCGCGGGTCGTAGCCGAGGCGCTGCGCGAGGCCTGATCCGCCCCCTGCCAGACGGCTTGGCGGCGCCGGGGCGACACCGGCGCCGTTTGCTTTTGGCTAAGGTTAAGAAACTCGTGGACAGGGCTCAAAATTCTGTATACAGAATTCTAAATGTAAGCCGAGGGGGAGATTCGGACATGCGGATGGCACTGGCAATCGGGGATGCGGGCGGCGTCGGGCCGGAACTGGCCGCGAAGCTTCTGGCGCATCCTCAGATGCAGGACCGCGACATCGTGGTCGTCGGCGACGCGCGGGTGCTGCGCATGGGGGCCGAGTATGCCGGCGTGGCGCTGGACCTGCCGGTGCTGGCGGCCGATGCGCTGCAAGCCGAACTGCCCGCCGGCCGCGTCATCGTCGACCTGGCGAACTGCCCGGTCGAGGGGCGCAGCCTGGGCGCCTCGTCGCCGGAAGCCGGCGCGGCCTCGTTGCAGAACTTCGCCGCCGTCTTGCGGCTGGCGCAATCGGGCCTGGCCGATGCGGTGATGTTCACGCCCTTCAACAAGCATTCGATGCGGCTGGCGCGCCCGGCCTATGTCGACGAGATCGGCTTCATCGACGCCACGCTGGGCGCCGCCCGCAGCGGGCGCGAGTTCAACGTGCTGGACGAGGTCTGGAACGCCCGCGTCACCTCGCATATCCCGCTGCGCGAGGTCGCCTCGCGCCTGTCGGTCGAGCGTATCCTGGACAGCATCCGCCTGACCGTCGAGGTCATGGAGGGCGCCGGCAAGCCCAAGCCCCGCATCGGCGTCGCGGCGCTGAACCCGCATGCCGGCGACGGCCGCAACTTCGGCGACGAGGATGACGACATCATCGCCCCCGCCGTGGCCCGGGCCGCGGCCGAGGGGATCCGGGTCTCGGGCCCGATCCCGTCGGACACCGTATTCGTGCGGGCGACGCGCGGCGAATTCGACGCGGTGCTGACCATGTATCACGACCAGGGCCAGATCGCGATGAAGCTGATGGGCTTCGACCGCGGCGTGACGCTGATCGCGGGCTATGGCTTCCCGATCGTCACCCCGGCGCATGGCACCGCCTTCGACATCGCCGGCCAAGGCAAGGCCGACCTGGGCGCGACGCTGGCCGCCGCCCGGCTGGGCTTCGACCTGGCGAAACTGAACCCGCCCCGGCAGGGGCAGGCCGCCCTGTCCGCGGACTGGGCCACCGAAGCCGTGGCAGAAGCGGCGCGCGTTGCCGGCTGAGGAGCCCGGCGCAAAGATCTGTGGAGGAGGAACGACCATGAACCATCTCAAGACCGGAGCCATCGCGGCGCTGGCGCTGGCGGCAGCCTTGCCCGCAAGCGCCGAATGGGCGCCCGAGCGGCCGCAGGAATTCGTCGTCGCCTCGGGCGCCGGCGGCGGCACCGACAATTTCGCCCGCACCATCCAGGCGATCCTGACCCGCGACAAGCTGGTCGATGCGCCCATCGTGGTGCTGAACAAGGGCGCCGGCTCGGGCGCCGAGGCGTTCCTTTACGCCAAGCAGAACGCCGCCGACCCGAACAAGGTGATCTTCGGCACCAACAACGTCTACCTGCTGCCGCATATCGCCAAGCTGGCCTACAAGGCCGAGGACCTGCAGCCGGTCGCCGCGCTGGCGATGGACGAGTTCGTGGTCTGGGTCAAGGCCGACGCGCCCTATCAGACCGTGCTGGACCTGGTCGAGGCGGCCAAGGCCGAGCCCGGCAAGATCCCCTTCGGCGGCAGCCAGTCCAAGGACACCGACGAGACCCTGGTGGCCCTGATCGAGCAGACCACCGGCGCCGATTTCAAATACGTGCCCTTCAACGGCGGCGGCGAGGTCGGCGTGCAGCTGGCCGGCGGCCATGTCGCGGCCAATGTCAACAACCCGAACGAGAACCTGGGCCAGTGGCAGGCCGGCGCGGTGCGCCCGCTTTGCGTCTTCTCGCCGACCCGCATGGCCGAGAGCGCGCCGATCCACGACGGCAAGGGCTGGCAGGACATCCCGACCTGCAAGGAGCAGGGCCTGGCCATCGACAGCTACCAGATGCCGCGCACGGTCTGGCTGCCGGCCGGCGTGCCGGAAGAGGCCGTGGCCTTCTATCGCGACGCGCTGAAGAAGGTCGCCGAATCGCAGGACTGGAAGGACTACCTGGCCAAGACCTCGCAGACCGGCGCCTATCTGACCGGCGAGGAACTGTCGAAGTTCATCGCCGACAGCGAGACCCGCACGGTCGAGGTCTTCAAGGCCGAGGGCTGGTCCAAGGAGTGACAGGCTGACGCGGGCGCCGGCGGGGGATCCCCGGCCGGCGCCCCTCCATATCCGGACGGCAACCTGAGGGGGAGCGATGACCGTCAGACGTTTTCACGCCGAGATCGGCACCGCCATCGGCACCGGCGCCATCGGCGCGGCCGCGGTGATCGGCGCCACCGAGCTGGGCTATGGCTGGGAGGAAAGCGGCCCGCAATCGGGCTATTTCCCGTTCTATGTCGGGCTGATCCTGATCGCCGCCAGCCTGTGGAACCTGGTCGCCGCCTTCGTCAAGCATCGCCGCCCGGCGCTGGACGATGCCGGCATCGAGGAGCCGTTCCTGGACGGCGAGCGGCTCGCGCGGCTGGGCGGCTTCCTGGCTGCGATGCTGGCCTTTGTCGTCGCCACCCTGACGCTGGGCATCTATGTCGGCGCGACCGGCTACATCGCCTGGAACGCCTGGCGCAAGGGCGGCTATCGCGCGGCCGTGGCGCTGGCCATCGGGCTGGGCTTCGCCGCCGCGCTTTACGTCATCTTCGAGGTGATCTTCCTGATGCCGCTGCCGAAGGGGCCGATCGAGCCGCTTCTGGGCATCTACTGATAGGGGCGCGTCATGGGCAATTTCGATCTTCTGATGCATGGCTTCGGCGTCGCCATCACGCCGATGCACCTGCTGCTGATGGTGGTGGGCGTGCTTCTGGGCCTGGTCGTCGGCGTGCTGCCGGGGCTCGGGGCGCCGAACGGCGTCTCGTTGCTGATCCCGCTGACCTTCACGCTGGACCCGACCTCGGCCATCATCCTTTTGTCCTCGATGTATTGGGGCGCCCTGTTCGGCGGCTCGACCACCTCGATCCTGTTCAACATCCCGGGCGAGCCAAGCTCGGTCGCGACCACCTTCGACGGCTATCCCATGGCGCGCTCGGGGCAATCGACCCGGGCGCTGACGCTTGCCTTCATGTCGGCCGGCATCGGCGCGCTCCTGGGCGTGATCGTCATCACCCTGCTGGCCGGCTGGGCCTCGAACTTCGCGCTGCGCTTCGGCGCGCCGGAATATTTCGCGGTCTATTTCCTGGCCTTTGCCGCCTTCATCGGCATGGGCAGCGCCTCGCCGGTCAAGACGGTGGTGGCGCTGGCGACGGGGCTGCTGCTCGCCTCGGTCGGCATGGACAACGTGACCGGAGAGGTCCGCCTGACCTTCGGCTTTTCCGATCTTCTGGGCGGCATCAGCTTCCTTGTCGTGGTGATCGGCCTGTTCGGCATCGGCGAACTGCTGGCCACGGTGCAGGAGGGGCTGTCGTTCCGCGGCGTCTCGTCCCGCATCGACCTGCGCGACGTGCTGCGCACCATCGCCGAGCTGCCGCGCTATTGGGCGACCTCGGTGCGTTCCGGCCTGGTCGGCATCTGGATGGGCATCACGCCCGGCGGGCCGACGGCGGCATCCTTCATGTCCTACGGCATCGCGCGCCAGGCCTCGCGCAAGGGCCAGGCCTTCGGCACCGGCCGCCCCGAGGGCATCATCGCCCCCGAGACCGCCGACCACAGCGCCGGCACCTGCGCCATGCTGCCGATGCTGGCGCTTGGCGTGCCGTCCTCGGCCACGGCGGCGGTGATGATGGGAGGGCTGATGATCTGGGGCCTGACGCCCGGGCCGATGCTGTTCGCGACCAAGCCGGATTTCGTCTGGGGCCTGATCGCCAGCATGTATGTCTCGAACGTGATCGGGGTGATCCTGGTCCTGCTGACCGTGCCCATGTTCGCGGCGCTGCTGCGCATCCCGTTCTCGATCATCGGGCCGATGATCGTCGCGATCTGCTTCGTCGGCGGCTATACCGTCTCGAACGCCAGTTTCGATCTGTGGCTGGTGCTGCTCTTCGGCGTGGTCGGCTATCTGTTCACCCGGCTCGACTATCCGCTGGCGCCCCTGGTGCTGGCCATGGTGCTGGGCCACAAGGCCGAGAACGCCTTTCACCAGTCGATGATCCTGTCGGACGGCTCGCTGTCGGTGTTCTTCTCGAACACGCTGGTCAGCTCGATTATGGCGCTGGGGCTGGCGCTGCTGATCCTGCCGAAACTGCTGCACCTGGGCGGGCGCCTGCGTCGCCGCCAGCCGGTCGAATAAGGAAAGAGGGCCGCCATGAACCACCTGCGGATGTTCGCCGGGCGCGAGACGCGCCGCATCGAATGCGCCCTGATCGGCAGCGGCGGTTTCGGCCGCAGCTTCCTGTCGCAGGCGCGCCATGTGCGCGGCCTGTCCTGCCGGCTGGCCTTTGACCGCGACCCGGCCATTGCCGCCGCCGCCCTGGCCGCGACCGGTCATGACCGCGCCGAGATCGCGCAATGCGCCGACGCCGCGCAGATCCGTGCGGCCTGGGCGGCGGGCAAGCCCATCGCCGCCAGCAACCCCGAGCTCTTGGCCGAAGTGCCGGTCGAGGTGGTGCTGGAGGCGACCGGCAATCCCGAGGCCGGCGCCCGCCACGCCCGGTTGGCCATCGAGGCCGACAAGCATGTCGTCATGGTGACCAAGGAGACCGATAGCGTCGTCGGCCCGATCCTGGCGCGCATGGCGGCGGCGCGGGGCCGGGTGGTCTCGCCGGTCGACGGCGACCAGCCCAGCCTGCTGATCGGCCTTGCCACCTGGGCCGAGGTGGTCGGGCTGCGCCTGGTCGCGGCCGGCAAGTCCAGCGAATACGACTTCGTCTATGACCCGGCGACCCGGACCATCATCAGCAACGGTGTGACCGTGCCGGCGCCGGACTTCTGCGCCTGGACCCTGGCCGGCGACCGGCCTTGGCCCGAAGTCGCCGCCGGCCGCGCCAAGGCGGCTGCCGCCCTGCCGCAGCGCGCCGTGCCGGACCTGTGCGAGATGACGGTGGTCGCCAATGCGCTTGGTCTTGGCCCCGACCGGGCCGATCTGCACGCGCCCATCGCCCGCATCACCGAACTGGCCGATATCATGGCGCCGGCTGCCGACGGCGGCTTGCTGGCCAGGGCGCCGGCGCTCGACGTGTTCCACTGCCTGCGCCTGCCGGGCGAGCCCAGCTTTGCCGGCGGGGTCTTCGTCACCGTCGCCTGCGAGGACGACGAAAGCTGGGCCATGCTGCGCGACAAGGGCCATGTCGTGGCCCGGAACGGCCGCACCGCCATGATCGGCCTGCCGCGCCACCTGCTGGGGCTGGAAGCCGCCACCACCGTCTTCGAGGTCGCGCTGCTGGGCCAGTCCTCGGGCGTCGCGTCGCCGCGCCCGGTCATCGACCTGACCGCCCATGCCGACCGCGACCTGCCCGCCGGCACGCTGCTGGCGGCCGAGGGGCATCACCACTCGATCGCCCATGTCTCGGGCCGGATGACCCCGGCGGCGGCGCTGGCCGAAGACGCGCCGATCCCCTATTATCTGGCGGCGGGGCGCAGGCTCGCGCGCGATGTCGCGGCCGGCCAGCCGATCCGCTGCGCCGACGTGGCGCTGGACGAGGGGTCCGAGCTCTTGGCCTTGCGCCGGGCGCAGGACGCGCAGGACTGGAGCTAGGCCATGCTGCTGGGCTGTATCGGCGACGATTTCACCGGCTCGTCCGACCTGGGCAATACGCTGGTCAAGGCCGGCATGCGGACCGTGCAATATTGCGGCATCCCCGAGGTGCCGGCGGATCCCGCGGTCGAGGCCGGGGTGGTGGCGTTGAAGACCCGCTCGGTCCCGGCGGCCGAGGCGGTGCGCCAGTCGCTGGCGGCGCTGGACTGGCTGCGCGCCCAGGGCTGCCGGCAGTTCCTGTTCAAATATTGCTCGACCTTCGATTCGACGCCGCAGGGCAATATCGGCCCGGTGGCCGAGGCGCTGGCCGAGGCGCTTGGCGCCGATGCGGTGATCTTCTGCCCGGCCTTTCCGGCGGCGGGGCGCACGGTCTGGCAGGGCCACCTGTTCGTCGGCGACCGGCTGCTCAGCGAAAGCGGCATGGAGGCGCATCCGCTGACGCCGATGACCGACCCCGACCTGCGCCGCTGCCTGGCCGCGCAGGCGAGGTGCGGCGTCGGCCACCTGCCGGCCGCCACGGTCTGGCAGGGGGTGCCGGCGATCCGCGCGCGGCTGGCGGCCGAGGCCGGGGCCGGGCGGCCGCTGGTCATCGCCGATGCGATCCGCGACGCCGATCTGGTGGCGCTGGGTCAGGCGGCGGCCGATATGCCGCTGATCACCGGCGGCTCGGGCATCGCGCTGGGGCTGCCAGGAAACTTTGCCCGCGCCGGCCTGCTGGCCGGGGGGGCCGCCCCGTGGCAAGGCCAGCCGGGCCGGGCGGCGGCGCTGTCGGGTTCCTGCTCGCGCGCGACGCGGGGACAGGTGGCGCGGCATGTCGCGAGCGGTGCGCCGGCGCAGGAGATCGACCCCGAGGCGGTGCTCTCGGGCGCGGCAACCCCGCGGGCGGCGGCCGATTGGGCGCTGGCGCAGGAGGGATTGCCGCTGGTCTATTCCTCGGCCGATCCGCAGGCGGTGCGCGCGGTGCAGGACCGCCACGGCGGCGCCCGGGTCGCGGCCGCGCTGGAGGCCTTCATGGCCGAGACCGCGCGGCTCCTGGTCGCGGGCGGCGTGTCCCGGCTGATTACCGCCGGCGGCGAGACCTCGGGCGCGGTGGTCGAGGCGCTGGCCCCCGGCGCGCTGGAGATCGGCCCCGAGATCGCGCCCGGCGTGCCCGCGATGCGCGCCGGCGCGGGGCTGGTGCTGGCGCTGAAATCCGGCAATTTCGGCGCCGAGGACTTCTTTGCCGCCGCCGATTCCGTGCTGGCGGGCCGGGCATGAGCACGGATGCCCGCCTGCGCGAGCGGCTTTGCGACCTTGCCGCCTCGATGTTCGCGCGCGGGCTGACGGCGGGGTCCAGTGGCAATATCTCGGTCCGCACCCCGGATGGCGGCTTGCTGGTCAGCCCGACCGGCAGCAGCTTCGGCCGGCTCGATCCCGGCCGGCTGGCGCATTTCGACGCCTCGGGCCGGCAGGTCGGCGGCGATGCCCCGACCAAGGAAATGCCGCTGCACGCGGCCTTCTACCAGACCCGGGCGCGCACGGCGGCGGTGGTGCATCTGCACTCCTGCCATGCCGTGGCGCTGTCGGCGCTGCCCGAGGCGGATGCCGAGGATTTCCTGCCGCCGATCACCCCCTATGCGCTGATGCAGCTGGGCCGGGTGCGGCTCTTGCCCTATTTCCGCCCCGGCGACCCGGCCATGGGCGAGGCGGTGCGCGGCCTCGCCGGCCGCCGCTCGGCGGTGATGCTGGCCAATCACGGGCCGGTCGTCGCCGGGCTCGACCTCGAAGGCGCCTGCAATGCCATCGAGGAACTCGAGGCCACCGCCCGGCTGGCCCTGCTGTTGCGCGGCACCCGGCCGAACATGCTGGACACCGCCCAGGTCGCCGAACTGCTGCGCCTGCACGAGATCGCCTGGCAGGACTGACCTAATCATATCAAAATTGATATGGCGAATGGTGGTAATGTCATTTTATCATCATGTCGTCGCGGCGTTATCGTTCCGTCAGGCCGCCGTCGCAAGCCGGGGCCGATGCGGCGGCGCTGCGCCGCCGGGAGGGGGATGCAAGGCAATCGGATGCGCCGCCATGCGGACGTCTGACCACGCATGACCTGAGCCCGGCGCGGCCCTCGCATCCATCGCAAGCGCAAGGGGGATCGGCCCATGTTCCTGTCGCAAATCAGACTGCCCGACGGCAGCCGCGCCGTCGCCCTGCGGCACGAAACCGAGGCCCGGCTGGTGCCCGGCGCCACCGCGACCCGCGACCTGGCGCTGGACGCCATCGCCGCCGGCCGCAGCCTGGCCGACGAGGTCCAGGCGCGCGGCCAAGGCGCCCCGGTCGACCTAGGCGCCGCGCTGGCCGAGGGGCGGATGCTGCTGCCGCTGGACCATCCCGACCCGGCGCATCTGCACCTGACCGGGACGGGGCTGACGCATCTCGGCTCGGCCGCGACGCGCAATGCCATGCATGCCAAGCTGGACGGCGACGAGCTGACCGACAGCATGAAGATGTTCCGCATGGGCCTTGAAGGCGGCAAGCCCGGCACCGGCCAGGTCGGCGCGCAGCCCGAATGGTTCTACAAGGGCAACGGCCATGCCGCCGTGGCGCCCGGCGCGGCATTGGACAGCCCCGGCTTTGCGCTGGACGCGGGCGAAGAGCCGGAAATCGCCGGGCTTTATGTCATCGGCCCGGACGGCACGCCCTTCCGGCTGGGCTTCGCGCTGGGGAACGAGTTTTCCGACCACGTCACGGAACGCGGCAATTACCTGTGGCTGGCGCATTCCAAGCTGCGCCCGGCGAGCTATGGCCCCGAGCTGCGGCTGGGCGACCTGCCGCAGCATGTCGAGGGCACCAGCCGCGTCATCCGCGACGGCGCCGTGATCTGGGAAAAGCCGTTCCTGTCGGGCGAGGCGAACATGAGCCACAGCCTGGCCAACCTGGAACACCACCATTTCAAATACCCGCTGTTCCGCCAGCCGGGCGACGTGCATGTGCATTTCTTCGGCACGGCGACGCTGTCCTTTGCCGACGGCGTTTCGGCCCGGCCGAGCGACAGTTTCGAGATCAGTTGCGACGCCTTCGGCCTGCCGCTGAAAAACCCGCTGAGCCAACAGCCCAACGCATCGGCGCCGGTCGCCGTCTTTGCCCTCTGAGGTCGCCCATGTCCTTCAAACCCGCCCCCTGGCCCCGTCAGCTTCGTTCGCAGCACTGGTATGGCGGCACCTCGCGCGACACGATCTATCATCGCGGCTGGATGAAGAATCAGGGCTATCCGCACGACCTGTTCGACGGCCGCCCGGTGATCGGCATCCTGAACACCTGGTCGGACCTGACGCCCTGCAACGGCCACCTGCGCGAACTGGCGGAAAAGGTGAAGGCCGGGGTCTGGGAGGCCGGCGGCTTTCCGGTCGAGGTGCCGGTGTTCTCGGCGTCCGAGAACACCTTCCGGCCGACCGCGATGATGTTTCGCAACCTCGCCGCGCTGGCGATCGAGGAGACCATCCGGGGCCAGCCGATGGACGGCGCGGTGCTGCTGGTCGGCTGCGACAAGACCACGCCCAGCCTGCTGATGGCGGCGGCCTCGACCGACATTCCCTCGATCATCGTCACCGGCGGCCCGATGCTGAACGGCTATTTCCGGGGCGAGCGGGTGGGGTCCGGCACGCATCTGTGGAAGTTCAGCGAGGCGGTGAAGGCCGGCGAGATGACGCAGGAGGAGTTCCTGGAGGCCGAGGCGAGCATGTCCCGCTCATCCGGGACCTGCAACACCATGGGCACGGCCTCGACCATGGCCTCGATGGCCGAGGCGCTGGGGATGGCGCTGTCCGGGAATGCCGCGATCCCGGCGGTGGATTCGCGCCGCCGCGTCATGGCGCAGCTGTCGGGCCGGCGCATCGTGCAGATGGTCAAGGACGACCTGAAGCCCAGCGACATCCTGACCAGGCAGGCGTTCGAGAACGCGATCCGAACCAATGGCGCCATCGGCGGTTCGACCAATGCCGTGGTGCATCTGCTGGCGCTGGCCGGCCGGGTCGGAGTGGATCTGACGCTGGACGACTGGGACCGCTGCGGCCGCGACGTCAAGACCATCGTGAACCTGATGCCCTCGGGTCAATACCTGATGGAGGAGTTCTTCTATGCCGGCGGGTTGCCGGTGGTCATCAAGCGGCTGGGCGAGGCCGGGCAGCTTCACAAGGACGCGCTGACCGTCAGCGGCGCCACGATCTGGGACGAGGTCAAGGACGTGGTGAACTGGAACGAGGACGTGATCCTGCCCGCCGACCGGCCCCTGACCGACCAGGGCGGTATCGCCGTGCTGCGCGGCAACCTGGCGCTTAAGGGCGCGGTGCTGAAGCCCTCGGCCGCCAGCCCGCATCTGATGGTGCATCGCGGCCGTGCCGTCGTCTTCGAGGACATCGACGACTACAAGGCCAGGATCGAGGACGAGGCGCTGGACATCGACGAGACCTGCGTCATGGTGCTGAAGAACTGCGGCCCCAAGGGCTATCCCGGCATGGCCGAGGTCGGCAACATGGGCCTGCCGCCCAAGGTGCTGCGCAAGGGCATCACCGACATGGTGCGGATTTCCGACGCGCGCATGTCGGGCACCGCCTACGGCACCGTGGTCCTGCATACCTCGCCCGAGGCGGCGGCGGGCGGGCCGCTGGCCGTGGTGCGCGACGGCGACATGATCGAACTGGACGTGCCGAACCGCCGGCTGCACCTGGACATTTCCGACGCGGAGCTGGCGGCGCGGCTGGCGGCGTGGCAGCCGCTGCCCGATCAGCCGGCGAGCGGTTACGCCTGGCTGCATCAGGCGCATGTCATGGGCGCGGATACCGGCGCGGACCTGGATTTCCTGCGCGGCTGCCGTGGCAACCCGGTCGGAAAGGACAGCCACTGATGAAACTCGCGCTCGTCGGCATTGGCAAGATCGCGCTGGACCAGCACGTTCCGGCGCTGGTCTCCAGCCCGGACTGGGAACTGGCCGCGACGGTCAGCCGCCACGGCCGGGTCGATGGGGTCGAGGCTTTCCCGCGCATCGAGGACATGCTGGACGCCCGCCCCGACATCGGCGCGGTCAGTCTGTGCCTGCCGCCCGTGCCGCGCTTCGAGGCGGCGCAGGCGGTCTTGCGCGCCGGGCGGCACCTGATGCTGGAAAAACCGCCCGGCGCGACCTTGGCCGAGGTGCATATCCTGCGCGACCTGGCGCAGGCGCAGGGGGTGACGCTTTATGCCACCTGGCATTCGCGCATGGCCCATGCCGTTGCCGGTGCCAAGGCGTGGCTCGCCGATCGCGTGATCCACGAGGGCCGCATCACCTGGCGCGAGGACGTGCGCAAGTGGCATCCCGGCCAGGACTGGATCTTTCAGGCCGGCGGCATGGGCGTCTTCGACCCCGGCATCAACGCGCTGTCGATCCTGACCGAGATCCTGCCGATGCCGGTGCATCTGCGCGCGGCCGAGCTGGATTTCCCGGAGAACCGCCAGGCCCCCATCGCCGCGCGGCTGGCGCTGTCGGGCAACATCACCGCCGATTTCGACTTTCGCCAGCAGGGCCCGCAGACCTGGGACATGGAATTCGCGACCGATGCCGGCCGCCTCGCGCTGCGGCTGGGCGGCAATGTGCTGGAGATCGACGGCACCGAGGCCGGCGGGCAGGCCAGCATCATGGGCGAATACCCGGCGCTTTACGCGCGCATGGCGGAACTGGTGCGCAGGGGCGCCTCCGAGGTGGACCTGTCGCCGATGGTGCTGGTCGCGGACGCCTTTACCCTTGGCAGCCGCAATACCGTGGACGCATTTGACTTTTGAAGGAAAACCGATGGACTGGACACCGCAAGGCAAGCATCTGATCGCAGGCGAATGGGTCGGGGGCGAGGCGACATTCCGCTCGGCCCCCGCGCATGGCCCGGCGCATGGTTTCGCCAGCGGCACCGTCGATCTGGTGGAGCGCGCCTGCGCGGCGGCCGAGGAGGCGTTCTGGACCTATGGCTGGACCGCGCGCGAAGAACGCGCGGCTTTCCTCGACGCCATCGCCGACGAGATCGAGGCGCGGGCCGAGGCGATCACCGCCATCGGCACGCAGGAAACCGGCCTGCCCGAGGCCCGGCTGCAAGGCGAGCGTGGCCGCACCGTGGGCCAGTTGCGGCTGTTCGCGGATCATATCCGCAAGGGCGATTACCTGGATCGCCGCCACGACAAGGCGCTGCCGGACCGCCAGCCGCCGCGTCCCGACCTGCGGCTGATCCAGCGCCCGATCGGGCCGGTGGCGGTGTTCGGCGCCTCGAACTTTCCGCTGGCGTTTTCGACGGCGGGCGGCGACACCGCCTCGGCCCTGGCGGCGGGCTGCCCGGTGGTGGTCAAGGGCCACCCCGCCCATCCCGGCACCGGCGAGATCGTCGCCGAGGCCATCCTGGCCGCCATCCGCGCCACCGGCATGCCCGCCGGCACCTTCGGCTTCATCCACGGCGACCGGCACGAGACCGGCGCGGCGCTGGTGCAGCACCCGCTGATCCGCGCCGTGGGCTTCACCGGCAGCCTGGGCGGCGGCCGGGCGCTTTACGACCTGTGCGCCGCGCGGCCCGAGCCGATCCCCTTCTTCGGCGAACTCGGCAGCATCAACCCCTGTTTCGTGCTGCCCGAAGCCTTCGCGGCGCGCGGCGCGCAGATCGCGCGCGACTGGACCGCCAGCCTGACCATGGGCGCCGGGCAGTTCTGCACCAATCCGGGCCTTCTGGTGCTGCGCGCCGAGGATGCCGAGACCTTCACCGCCGCCGCCACCGAGGCGCTGGCAAACGCCCCGGAACAGGTCATGCTGACCGATGGCATCGCCGCCGCCTATCGCGCAGGCGCCGCCCGTATCGGAGCCCATGCCGCGCCGGTGCTGGCCTGCGACAGCCGGGGCCGCAATGCGCGGCCCGGCATCTACCGGACCAGCGCGCGGGATTTCCTGCACAGCCACGCCCTGGGGGAAGAGGTGTTCGGCCCGCTCGGCCTTGTCGTCACCACCAGTTCGGACGACGAGATGCTGGGCCTTGCCCGCGCGCTGGACGGCCAGCTGACCGCCACCTTGCAGATGGAGGCCGGCGACACCGCGCTGGCCCGCCGGCTGATGCCGATCCTGGAACGCAAGGCCGGCCGGGTGCTGGCCAATGGCTGGCCCACCGGGGTCGAGGTCGCCGACGCCATGGTGCATGGCGGGCCTTATCCGGCATCGACGAATTTCGGCGCCACCAGCGTCGGCACCCTGGCGATCCGCCGCTTCCTGCGGCCGGTCTGTTTCCAGAACCTGCCCGACGCGCTGCTGCCGGAGGACTTGCGGGGCTGAGAGGACAGCCCCGTAGAAAACGGTCATACAGGGAGGAAACCATGACCAGATTCCTGATGAGCACCGCCGCCGCTGCCGCGCTGGCGATCTCGGCCACGGCCGCCATGGCCGAGGGCGAAACTATCGGCTTTTCCCAGATCGGCTCGGAATCCGGCTGGCGCGCGGCCGAGACCACGTTGACCAAGACCCAGGCCGAGGAACGCGGCCTGAAGCTGCAATTCTCGGACGCGCAGCAGAAGCAGGAAAACCAGATCGCCGCGATCCGCTCCTTCATCGCGCAGGGCGTGGATGCGATCCTGCTGGCCCCGGTCGTCGCCACCGGCTGGGACGCCGTGCTGCAAGAAGCCAAGGAGGCCGAGATCCCGGTCGTGCTTCTGGACCGGCAGGTGGACAGCTCGGACGATCTTTACCTGACCGCCGTCGGCTCGAACCTGGTGCATGAGGGCGAGGTCGCCGGCAAATGGCTGGTCGATACCGTCGGCGACAAGGAATGCCGCGTGGTCGAGCTGCAGGGCACCACCGGCTCCAGCCCCGCCATCGACCGCAAGAAGGGCTTCGAGAACGCGCTGGCCGGGCACGACAACCTGAAGATCGTGCGCAGCCAGACCGGCGACTTCACCCGCGCCCAAGGCAAGGAGGTGATGGAGAGCTTCCTGCAGGCCGAGAACGGCGGCAAGGACATCTGCGCGCTCTATGCCCATAACGACGACATGGCGGTCGGCGCGATCCAGGCCATCAAGGAGGCCGGGCTGAAGCCGGGCACCGACATCCTGGTCGTGTCCATCGACGGCGTGCCGGACCTGTTCCAGGCCATGGCCAATGGCGAGGCGAATGCCACCGTCGAGCTGACGCCGAACATGGCCGGCCCGGCCTTCGACGCGCTCGCCGCCTATTGGAAGGACGGCACCCAGCCGGCGAAGTTCCTGCAGACCGAGTCGAAGCTCTACACGCAGGCCGACGATCCGGCCGGCGAATACGAGCGCCGCAAGGGCCTGGGCTACTGACAGCCGGCGGCCGGGCCGTCCATGCGGCGGCCCGGACCGAGCAAGGAGGGGCACGATGCTGCTGACCATCCGGTCTTTGACCAAGACATTCCCGGGAACGAAGGCGCTGGACGCGGTGGATTTCGACCTGGCCGCCGGCGAGGTCCACGCGCTGCTGGGCGAGAACGGCGCCGGCAAGTCCACGCTGATCAAATGCCTGACCGGCGCCTATCGCCGCGACGGCGGCACCATCACTCTGGACGGCGCGACCATCGACCCGCAATCCACGGTCGAGGCGCAGGAGCAGGGCATCGGCACCGTCTATCAAGAGGTGAACCTGCTGCCCAACCTGACCGTGGCGCAGAACCTGATGTTCGGCCGCGAGCCGCGCCGCTGGGGGCTGATCGACAGCCGCGCCCTGCGGGCCGGGGCGCGCGAGACGCTGCGGCCCTATGGCCTGGACATCGACGTGGACCGCGATCTGGGCAGCTATTCCGTCGCCATCCAGCAGATCGTCGCCATCGCCCGCGCCGTGGCGCTGTCGGGCAAGGTGCTGATCCTGGACGAGCCGACCGCCAGCCTGGATGCGGCCGAGGTGCGCATGGTCTTCGACGTGGTGCGGGGGCTGCGCGAGCGCGGTCTGGGCATCGTCTTCGTGTCGCATTTCCTCGACCAGGTGTTCGACCTGACCGACCGCGTGACCGTGCTGCGGAACGGCCGCAAGATCGTCACCGAGCGCACGGCCGAGCTGGACCGGGTGAAGCTGATCGAGCACATGCTGGGCCGCGCGCTGGAGCATGAGGTGGCCGAGCAGGCCGCCCGGACCGCCGCCGCCCGCCCGCCCCTGCTGGAATTCCGCGGCTTCGGCCGGCGCGGCGTGGTCGAGCCCTTCGATCTGACCGTGGGGCAGGGCGAGGTGGTGGGGCTGGCGGGCCTGCTGGGCTCGGGCCGGACCGAAAGCGCCGAGCTGATGTTCGGCGTGCGTCCCGCGCAATCGGGCGAGGCCAGCGACGGACAGTCCCGGCTGGACCTGTCCAGCCCGCGCGCCGCCATCGCCGAAGGCTTCGGCTTCGTCCCCGAGGAGCGCAAGACCGACGGCGTCGTCGCCGAACTGTCGATCCGCGAGAACATCATCCTGGGCCTGCAGGCCCGGCGCGGCTGGGCGCGCAGGATCCCACGCGCCGAGCAAAACCGCATCGCCGACGACTATATCAAGCGGCTCGACATCCGCACCTCGGGCCGGGAAAAGCCCATCGGCGAGCTGTCCGGCGGCAACCAGCAAAAGGCCATCCTCGCGCGCTGGCTGGCGATGAACCCGCGTTTCCTGATCCTGGACGAGCCGACGCGCGGCATCGACGTCGGCGCCCATGCCGAGATCCTGCGCCTGATCCGCGAGCTGACCCAGGCCGGCATGTCGATCCTGCTGGTCAGCAGCGAGATCGACGAGCTGGTGGCCAGCGCCGACCGGGTGATCGTGCTGCGCGACCGCCGCCATGTCGCGGAGCTGGCCGGCCCGCGCGTGACCGGGGCCGAGATCATGCGCGCCATTGCCGGCGGGGAGGTGGCGGCATGACCCTGCTGAAACGCATCGCCCCGCAACTGGTGGCGCTGGCGCTGCTGGTGGCGCTGGTGACGGTGTTCTATCCGGATTTCCTGAAGATCGGCATCAGCGGCGACCGGCTGGTCGGGCCGATGATCGACGTCTTGAAGCGCGGCGCGCCGGTGGCGCTCTTGGCGGTGGGCATGACGCTGGTCATCGCCACGCGCGGCATCGACCTGTCGGTCGGCACCACCATGGCGATCTGCGGCGCGGTCGCCGCATGGGCCGTGGCCGGCGGCTGGGGGCTGGTGCCCGCGCTGCTCTTGGCGCTGGCCGCCGGTGCGCTCGCGGGGCTGTGGAACGGGCTCCTGGTCGCCGTGGTCGGCATCCAGCCCTTCGTCGCCACGCTGATCCTGATGACCATGGGGCGCGGCATCGCGCAACTGATCACCGAGGGCCGCATCCTGACCTTCACCGACGCAGGCTTCGCCTTCTTCGGCTCGGGCAGCCTCTTGGGCCTGCCGGTGCCGGCCTGGCTGTGGCTGGCCTGCGGGTTGGGCATGGCGGCGCTGATGCGGCGCACCGCGCTTGGCCTGCTGGTCGAATCCATCGGCATCAACCGCCGCGCCAGCGCCCTGGCCGGGGTGAACGCCACGGTGCTGCTGATCGCGGTCTATGTCGTCTCGGGGCTTTGCGCGGCGCTGGCCGGGATCGTCGTCACCGCCGACATCCGCGGCGCCGACGCCAACAATGCCGGGCTGTGGCTGGAGCTTGACGCCATCCTGGCCGTGGTGATCGGCGGCAATTCCCTGCTGGGCGGGCGGTTCTCCATCATCGCCTCGCTCTTGGGCGCGCTCATCATCCAGACCATCGACACCGGCATCCTGCTGGCCGGGTTCCCGTCCGAATACAACCTGGTCATCAAGGCCGGGCTGGTGCTGGTGATCCTGGTGCTGCAATCGCCGCGCATCGCCGGGGAATGGCGGCTGTGGCGCGACAGCCACCGCGCCAGCCGCGAGGCCGCGCTGCAACGAGGAGCCGCGAAATGAACACCCGCGCCCTGCCGCTTTACGCGACCGTCGTGATCTTCCTGCTGGCCTATCTGCTGTGCTGGCTGCAATTCCCGAATATTCTGTCTACCCGGGTGGTGGGCAATCTGCTGACCGACAACGCCTATCTGGGCATCGTCGCGGTCGGCATGACGCTGGTGATCCTGTCGGGCGGCATCGACCTGTCGGTGGGCAGCGTCATCGCCTTTTCCGGCGTCTTCATCGCCGTGATCCTGCGCGAGACGTCGCTGCACCCGCTGGTCGTCTTCGCCCTGCTCTTGGCGCTGACCACGGCGTTCGGCGCGGCCATGGGCTTCCTGATCGACCGGCTGGCCATGCCCGCCTTCATCGTCACGCTGGCCGGCATGTTCCTGGCGCGCGGCGCGGCCTATATGCTGTCGATCGACTCGGTGCCGATCGCGCATCCCTTCTACAAGACCCTGCAATCGGCCTATTGGCTGATGCCCGGCAAGGGCCGGCTGACGCTGATCGGGGTCGTCATGCTGCTGACGGTGCTGGCGGGCATGGTCGTCGCCCACAAGACCCGCTTCGGTGCATCCGTCTATGCGCTTGGCGGCGGCGAGGCCACCGCGCGGCTGATGGGCGTGCGGCAGGGCCGCACCACCATGCTGGTCTATGCCTTTTCCGGGCTGATGGCGGGGCTCTCGGGCATCGTGTTTTCCATCTACACCGGCTCGGGCTATTCGCTGGCGACGGTGGGGACGGAGCTGACCGCCATCGCGGCGGTGGTGATCGGCGGCACGCTGCTGTCCGGGGGCGCGGGCTATATGTTCGGCACGCTGGTCGGCGTGCTGACCATGGGGCTGATCCAGACCTACATCGTCTTCGACGGCACGCTGTCGAGTTGGTGGACCAAGATCGTCATCGGCGTGCTGCTGCTGGTGTTCATCCTGCTGCAGAAGGGGCTGCTGAAACTGTCGCAATCCCGTCTGGCGTGATCGCGAAGGTTGCGGTTCCCGTCCGCTGCTTTCATAGTCGGCGCGGGCAGCGATGAGACGGCGGAATGGACGCAAGCGCGGAGGATGAAAAGACCAAGCCTCCCCGGCGGATGCTGCGGGAGGCCGCGCCGTCGGCGCTGTTCGCCGAGATCCCGCAGCTGGCCGAGCTGGTCAAGCTGCGCCCGCGCGAGGCCGAGGAGGGGTTGGCCTTCCTGCACCGGCTGCGCGCCTCGACCACACCGGAAGAGGCCGTGACCTTCACCGCCTTCGCCGCCCTGCCCAGCGTCGCGGCGGGCTGGGGCTATGAATGCCTGCGGCTGATGGCCGACCACCTGCAACCGCAGGAGCGCCCGGCGATGCAGCAGATCGCCGCCTGGCTGGCGCAGCCCAGCACCCGGCAGAGGCACGAGATCATGCGCACGGCGCTTTGGGCGCCGACCCGCAGCCCCTCGGTCCTGCTGGCGCTGGCGGTGGGTTGGTCCACGGGCACGCCGGCGCCGAACGATCCCGAACGCTCGGCCCCGCACAAGGCGCCGGTGGCGCTGAACAGTGCGGTGCTGTCCTGCCTTGCGCGGGCGGACCTGTCGCGGCGGTCGTTCTATCTTGCGCGTTTCCTGGATATGGCCGATGCGCTGTTTCGTGCCTATTGACAAGACATGACCCTGACCCTGCAAATCGAGAACTTCCATGTGCTGGACGACGGCGGCCCGGTCAGCGTCGCCGTGCCGCAGCGCGGGCTGCAGGTCGGGCGCCGCGCGGGCATGGACTGGGTGCTGCCCGATGCCAGCCGCCATATCTCGGGCCATCATTTCGACGTGGGGTTCGAGGAGGGGCGCTGGCTGCTGCGCGACCGCTCGACCAACGGCACCTTCCTGCAAGGCCATCGCCACCGGCTGGACGGGCCGCATGTCCTGCGCCACGGCGACCGCTTCCAGGTCGGGCAATATGTGGTGGTGGCGCTGTTCAACCAGCCGGAGGGTGCGCCGATGACGCCGGGCTCGCTGCCCGAGCATCGCGTGGACAGCCCGGTGGACGAGCCGGTGATCGACGACCCCTGGGCCTTGGCCCCGGCACCCGCGCCCATCGACGTGACGCCGCCCTCGGACATGCGGCGCGGCGCGGATTTCGCCAGCGACTTCATGGCCTTTCCCAGCCCTGCACCCGAAGCCGCCCCCGCGCCGGTGGCGCCCGCCCCGGCCCCTGCGCCCCCGGCCGAGGATCCGTCCGCCGTGCTGCGCGCCTTTTGCGAGGGTGCGGGCCTGCCGCCCGAGCTGGCGCGCAATGTCGCGGCCGAGGATCTGGCGCGGGCGCTTGGCCAAGCCCTGCGTGCCGTCGCGGGCCAGATCATGGCCGGCTTGCAGGACCGGGCGGCGGCGCGGCATTTCACCCGCTCGGCCGAGCGCACCATGCGCGGCGCCAGCGACAACAACCCGCTGAAATTCCTGCCCGATGCCGGCGAGGCGCTGGAGGCGCTGTTCCTGCGCCCGCGCGCCGGCTTCCTGACCGGGGCCGCCGGTTTCGACGCGGCGCTTGGCGACCTGCGCCGCCACCAGACCGCGCTGTTTGCCGCGCTGCAACCGGCGCTGCTGGGCCTGGTCGGCGATCTCGCGCCCGAGCGGATCGAGGGCGAGGTCAAGGGCGGCGGGCTGATGGGCAACCGCAAGGCCAAGGCCTGGGACGAATATGTCGCGCGCTGGGACGCCCGCACCGCCAGCGAGAACGGCATCCTGGACGAATTCCTGCGCTTGTTCGCCGAAGCCTATCGCAAGGCCCATGACGGTGGCGCGCCGTAACGAGAGGATTTCGCTTTGGCTGATTTCAACGTGCTGGAACCCGTGGCCGAACAGCCGCCCTGCGGACCCGACCTGGAGGCGCAGGAGGACGACGCCTTCCTCGACTATTACTACGAGGCGGAATCGCGCCTGCCCGAGCGTTACTTCATCCCCGGCAATCCCGGCGACCGGCGCGAGGACCGGCTGTTCGACCCGCGCTCGGTCGATCTGGCGGCCGAGACCGCGGCGATCCGGGCGCTGCTGGCGCGGTCGCGCGACCTGCGGCTGCTGAGCCTGCTCGCGCGGTTCCAGATCCTGGCCGGGCGGCTCGAGGATTTCACCGCCACGGTCGAGGACATGGCAGCGGCGCTGGCGCAATGGCCGGACGATCTGCATCCGCAGGGCAGCGCGCGCCGCGCCGCCATCGAGGCGCTGAACGCCCAGGCGACCGCGGTGATGCCGCTCATGCACCTCTCGGTGGTGCCGAACGGCGAAGTGACGTTGCGTCGCTATATGGTGGTGACCGGCAAGGCCAGCCCGCGCGAATCCGAGCAGGATCTGGCGGGCTCGGACTTCCTGGGCGCGCTGCGTTCGGACGCCAATCTGCGCGCGGTGACGCAGGTGCATGAGCGGCTGTCGCGGCTGCTGGACGCGCTGCACCGCATCGCGGCGCTGGCGGCGGGGCAGGGCTTCCGCCCCGACCTGGCCGCGCTGCGCGATGCGGCGGCCGAGATGCAGGGCATGATCGCCGCCGCCCGGCCCGAGCTGTCGCCCTGGCAGGCCGCGCCCGAACCCGAAGCGCCGCCCCCCGCCGCTGACCCGGCCGTCGCCGATGCGCCCGCGCCGCTGCCCGCCCCGCCGGCGGGCGAACGCCCGGTCCCCGACCGCGCCGCGGCCGAGGCGGCGCTGGACGCGGCGCGCGACTGGCTGGCGGCGCAGGAGCCCTCGTCCCCGGCGCTGATGCTGGTCGCGCAGGCCCGCGCGCTGATCGGCCGCCCGCTGGTCGAGGCGCTGGAGATGCTGATGCCGCAGCAGGCCGGCGCCGCGGTGTTGCGCATCGGCCAGGGCACGCCCTTCGCCCTGCCGATGGAGCGGCTGAAGGCGCTGACCCAGGCCGGGCTGGAAGGCCGCCCCGCGGCCGTGGCTGCGCCCGCCGCGCCGCCGCCGATCACCCGCCGCGCCGACCTGGTCGCCACGCTGCAAGGCGTCGAGGGCTATTTTGCCGCCCACGAACCGGCCAGCCCGGTGCCGTTGCTTCTGGCCAAGGCGCGTGACATGCTGCACAAGCGTTTTGACGCCATCGTGGCGGAATTGCTTGCCCAGGCGGGTTCCGGCGGGGAAACTTAGGGCAGTTTTGCGGAATTGACTCGCCGGGTGTTTTACAGTTTGCCTTGCGCAATGGAGGATTGATCTGATGGCTTCGGACAAGGCGACCGATTTTATCAAGCGCAACCGCCCGCCTCGGGTGAATATTTCCTACGAAGACCCCTATGACAGCGAGAAGATGGTCGAGCTGCCCTTCGTCATGGGCGTCATGGCCGACCTGTCGGGCAATGCCTCCGAGGTCGAGAAGCCCGAGATGGAAGAGCGCGACTTCGTCGACGTGACCGCCGCCACGCTGGACGACTACATGAAGAGCGTGGCTCCCGGTGCCAGCTTCAACGTCCAGAACAAGCTGGGCGGCGAGGGCCGGCTGGGCGTCTCGCTGACCTTCGAAAGCATGGACGACTTCAACCCGGCCGCCGTCGCGCGCCAGATCCCGGCGCTGAAGAAGCTGCTGGAGGCGCGCCAGCACCTGGCGAACCTGCAGCGCTACATGAACTCGAAGCCCAAGGCGCAGGAGCAGATCCGCAAGCTTCTGAACGACCCCGAACTGATGGCCGCCTTGGCCGAGCGCGAGACGTCGAAATCGGCCGAGGAAGAGGATAACTGATGGCGCAGAAACAGCAGGCCGAGGCCGCAGGCAGCCTGACCGGCCTTGACGAGTTCTCGGACATCCTGAAGCAGACCATCAAGCCGCGCACCGACGTCGCCGCGAAAGAGGTCGACAATGCCGTCGTGGCGCTGGTGCGCGAGGCGCTGGACGACGAGACCCTGATCGCCGAGGACGTGATCGACACCATCGACGCGATGCTGTCGAAGCTGGACCAGAAGCTGACCGAACAGTTGAACGAGGTCATCCACAACGAGGAATTCCAGAGGCTGGAATCGTCGTGGCGCGGGCTGGCCTATACGATCAACCATTCCGAGACCGACGCCTCGCTGCGCGTGAAGGTGATGAACGTCTCGAAGAAGGAACTGCAGCAGATGTTCCGGCGCTATCCCGGCGCCAAATGGGACAAGTCGCCGCTGAACATGCGCGTCTACGAGGCCGAGTTCGGCACGCTGGGCGGCAAGCCCTTCGGCGCGCTGATCGGAGACTTCTACTTCGACCATTCGACGGCCGATGTGGCGCTGCTGCGCGACATGTCCAAGATCGCCGCCGCGGCGCATGCGCCCTTCATCTCGGCCGCCGCGCCCGAGCTGCTGGGCATGGACAGCTGGACCGAGCTTGGCACGCCCCCCGACCTGTCGGAAATCTTCGACACGCCGGATTACGCCGCCTGGAACGGGCTGCGCGACAGCGAGAATTCGCGCTATGTCGCGTTGACCATGCCGCGCGTGCTGGCGCGCGAGCCCTACAGCCAGAACTCGAATTCCGTGGTCGAGGAGTTCAACTTCGAGGAAGAGACCGACGGCCACGCCGGTCAGAAATATTCCTGGATGAACGCCGCCCATGCGCTGGCGGTGAACATCAACCGCGCGCACAAGGAACATGGCTGGACCGTGCAGATCCGCGGCGTGCAGTCGGGCGGCGAGGTGCTGAACCTGCCCACGCACAACTTCGACACCGGCGACGGCTCGAAGGACCTGAAATGCCCGACCGAAGTGTCGATCACCGACCGCCGCGAGGCCGAGCTGTCGAAAGCCGGCATGATCGGCCTGATCCATCGCAAGCACACCGACAAGGCGGCGTTCATCGGGGCGCAGACGCTGTATCGGCCCAAGAAATACGTCGACGACCAGGCGACGGCCTCGGACAACATGTCCTCGCGGCTGCCCTATATCTTCGCGGTGTCACGCTTCAGTCACTATCTGAAGTGCATGGTGCGCGACAAGATCGGGCAAAGCCCGGACCGGCTGCAGCTGCAGACCCAGTTGCAGACCTGGATCAACAAATACGTCTCGGGCAACCCCGAGAGCGCGACCGAGCGCGAGAAGGCCAAGAAACCCTTGGCCGGTGCAAAGGTGGAAGTGGTGGAGGACGAGGAAAACCCCGGCTACTACATGGGGAAATTCTACCTGAAACCGCACTTCCAGCTGGAAGGCATGGATGTCGGCATGTCGCTGGTCTCCAAGCTGCCGAAAGGCAAGTAACCCATTGAGATGATTATTATAGCCAAGGAGTGATCGAATGGCTGTCGATATCTTTCTGAAACTTTCCAACAATATCAAGGGCGAGTCGCAGGACGACACCCACCGCGACGAGATCGACGTGCTGGCCTGGAACTGGGGCCTGACCCAGTCGGGCACCACCCATGTCGGTTCGGGCGGCGGCGGCGGCAAGGTCAACGTGCAGGATATTACCCTGACGAAATACGTCGACCTGGCCACCAACGACCTGATCAAGCGCTGCACCAACGGCGAGCACATCGAAAACGGCGAGCTGATCGTGCGCAAGTCGGGCGGCGCGGCGCCGGTCGAATATTTCCGCATCAAGATGGGCAAGATCATGATCACCAGCTATTCGACTGGTGGCGCCAAGGACGGTCTTGACCGCATCCAGGAAACCGTGACCCTGAACTTCCGCCAGTTCGAGGTGGCCTACACCCTGCAAGAGGACACCGGTGCCGCCGGCGCCGAGACCCTGGCCGGCTGGGACATCGCCGAGAACAAGGAGTGGAGCGCCTAAGCGCCCCCTTGCCAGCAATCGGGGACAGGGTCGGCCAAGCCGGCCCTGTTCCTTTGCGCGCCGGGCCTTTGCCCGGGCGCGCCGCAACCGGGGGCCGATGATGGCGCGTCGCTCTGATGCAGAGACCGGGCGCAGGGGCCTGCGCGAAATGTCGCTGATGCATATCTTTCGCGATTCCGCCCGCCGGCGCGATTCGCGCGACCCCGGCCGCCGCTATACCGAGGGCGAGCGCGACCTGACCCTGATGAGCCAGAAGCACCGCGAGGGCGCGAGCGAGGAATCCCTGCGCCGCAACCTGGTTCTGGACTTGGCCAGCCTGATGAACACCATCCGGCTGGACGTCTGCACCGACCTGTCCGACACGCCGCGCGTGCGCGATTCCGTCGTCAACCACGGCCTGCCCGACATGGACACGCTGTGGCGCGACCATCGCACGCCGATGGACCTGGCCCAGGCCATCCGCGAGGCGCTGATCCGCAACGAACCGCGCCTGCGCCCCGAGACGCTGGAGGTGCGGGTCGAGGATCTGGACCCCGGACCCGACCAGCGCGTCACCTTCGAGATCCTGGCCGAGATGATCTCGGACCCGACCGACATCGCGGTGCAGTTCCATGCCGAGGTCGACCCCGCCGCCGGCAAGATCGCCATGAAACGCATGCAGGCCGAGTCATGAGAAAAGCCTTCCGCGACGCCTATGAGCGCGAACTGGACATGCTCTACGAGCGCTCGGCCGAATTCGCCGAGGAATTCCCCGGCCTCGCCGAACGCCTGGGCGGCGTCATGCGCGAAAACATCGACCCGACCATCGCCGGCCTGCTGGAGGGCTCGGCCTTCCTGGCCGCCCGCGTGCAGCTGAAGCTGGACGAGGAGTTCCGCGACTTCACCACCGAACTGCTGGAGCAGATCTTTCCCGACGCGCTGGCGCCGATCCCCAGCTGCATGATCGTCGAGGCCGCGCCGCTGTCGCGCCGGAACGAGGGGCCGCAGGTCTTCAAGCGCGGCGAATACCTGGACGCGCGCTTTCGCGATGCCGAAAAGCGGGTGGCCTGCCGCTTCAGCCTGACCTCGGATCTTCTGGTGCTGCCGCTGGCGGTTGCGGGCCTGACCTATCACGATCAGACCACGACGCTGGGCGGCCTGGGCCAGGACCCCGACCCGGCGACCCGCGCCGGCCTGCAGATCGACCTTGCCCGCACCGATGGCGAGGCGATGGGGCTGAACGCGCCCGACGCGCTGACCTTTCACCTGACCGCCGACCATGTCCGCGCCATCGCCGCCTATGAGCAGATCCATTGCAACCTGACCCGCGTCTCGCTGCGCTGGCTGATGCCGAACGGCGATCCGGCCTTTTTGCGCCTGCGCGAGAGCCAGGTCGAGCAGATCGGCTTCGCGCGCGAGGAGCTGCTTTTCGACCGCGACGGCCGGCTGTTCGAAGGGTTCGCGATCCTGCGCGACTTCTTCGCCTTTCCGCGCAAGTTCATGGGCTTCCGCCTGACCGACATGCGCAGCGCGCTGTCGCGCATCCCGGTGGGCGAGGTGCAGCTGGTGCTGGAATTCGACCGCGCCAATGACGAGCTGGCGCGCCAGATCCAGCCGCGCGACATCCGGCTGAACTGCGCGCCGGCGATCAACCTGTTCGAGGAAAGCTCGAACCAGGTGCGGCTGGACGACAAGCGCCACGAATATGTCGTCACCCCGGATTCCAGCCCGATCACCCATTACGAAATCCAGCGCATCCTGCGCGTGCAGGCCAGCTATGGCACCGCGCATGACCGCGTCGATGTGCATCCGCTTTACGCCCTGCCGCAGGGCGGGGCGCCGCGCGCGGCCTATTACCACACCATCCGCCGCAAGCCGCGCCGCCTCACCGAGACCGAGCGCCGCACCGGCCAGCGCCACGACTATCGCGGCACCGAGAGTTTCATCGCCATCTACGAGCCGCCCGAGTCGGTCGTCGGCCGCCGGGCGCAGCGGCTGCATATCCGCGCGCTGTGCTCGAACCGGCACCTGCCGGCGGTGCTGCCGCTGGCCGGCTCGGACGATTTCGCCATGGTCTCGGACCAGGCGCTGTCCCTGACCTGCGTGAACGGCCCGACGCCACCGCGCGAGGCGATGACCGAGATCGAGCGCGGCGGCCCGCACCGCATGCGCCAGGGCGACGTCTATTGGCGGCTGATTTCCTATCTGTCGCTCAATCATTTCGGCCTCGACGACCGCTTCGGCCGCGACGGTGCCGCCAGCCTGCGCGAGATCCTGACGCTGTTCGCGGACGCCTCGGACCATGTGACCGAGGTGCAGATCGCCGGCCTGACCGGGCTGGCGGTGCGGCCGATCACCCGCTCGCTCCGCCGGCCCGAGGGGATCTTTCCGGCCCGTGGGCTGGAACTGGTGCTGAGCTTCGACGAAACCGCATTCGAGGGCAGCGGCATCATCCTGCTGGGCGCGGTTCTGGACCGCTTCCTGGCCGAATATGCCAGCATCAACAGCTTCACCCAGACGGTGATCGCCAGCCGCCAGCGCGGCATCCTCAAGCGCTTCCCGCCCCGCACCGGCATGGGGCCGCTGATATGACCGCGCCCGGCTTTCTGGCGCTGCTGCGCCGGCTGGAGCGCGAGGCGGTTGCCCGCCCGCGCATCGGCCGCAGCACAAGGCGCGCGCAGGACATCGCCGATATCGGCCAGGACCCGCGCCTGGCCTTCCCGGCCGAGGATCTGGCCGACGTCCAGACCGAAGGCCCCCGCCCGCGCATCCGCGCGCAATTCACCGGTTTCTTCGGCCCGCAAGGCGCGCTGCCGCTGAACACCACCGAAGAGGTGCTGCGCTGGCAGGACGCGGGCGAGGATGCCTTCGTCGCCTTCACCGACATGCTGTCGGCGCGGTTCTACCAGCTGTTCTTTCGCGCCTGGTCCGACGCCCATGCCATCACCCAGCACGACCGCCCCGACCAGGACCGCTTCCAGTCCTATGTCGGCGCGGTGGCGGGGATCGGCTCGCCCGCCTTTCGCCAGCACGACGATTTTCCCGACATCGCGCGCCTGCCGCTGGTGCCGGTCTTTGGCGGCCGGGTGCGCAGCGGCGTGCGGCTGCGGCAATTGCTCGGCGGCTATTTCGGCTTTCCGGTGACGGTGCAGGAACATGTCACCAGCTGGCTGGAATTCGAGCCGGACGAGCTGCGCGGCCTGGGCCGGGGCGGGGCGCTGGGGCGCGACAGCTACCTGGGCGCGCGGCTGCAATCGGTGAACGAAAAGATCTGCATCCGGCTGGACCTGCCCGATGCCCGGACCTATCGCAGCTTCCTGCCCGGCCAGCCGCGCCATGGCCAGCTGGCGGCGCTGGTCTATTGGTATCTGGGCAAGTGCCTGGACGTGGACCTGGCGCTGGCGCTGCCGGCCGACCGCATTCCCGCCGCCACCCTGGGCGGCGATGCCGCCATTGGTTGGCTCGCCGCCATGCGCCCCGAGGGCCTGCCCCAGAGCGGCGTCCCGATTGAAGTCGCCCGTTTCGCGCTTGGCCGCGATGCGGGCCAGCATTCCGCGAAAGGCCATTGATGACCGCGATCACCATCGAGAAATTCGCCGGCAAGATGAACCGGCTGGGCTATGAAGCCTTCCTTCAGGCGATGCGGCAGGCGCGCGGCGACGGCAACCGCAATGTCGAGCTGTCGCATTGGCTGTTCCACGCCGTCTCGCAACAGGACGGCGACATTTCCGTCACCCTGCGCGGGCTGGGGCTGGACCGGGGCCGCATGCTCAAGGATCTGGGCCGGGCCATGGACGGGCTGCAGAAGAACGTGACCGAGACCCCCGGCATATCGGAACGGCTGGCGGACGGGCTGAACCACGCCTGGACCTATGCCACGCTGTTCTTCGGCGAGGCGCAGATCCGCACCGGCCACCTGCTAGTCGCGCTGCTGAACGACCCGGTCCTGCGCCGCGAGATCGAGCAATATTCGCCCCTGTTCGCCGAGATGTCGGCCGAGCGCATCGGCTCCGAGGCGCGCAGCCTGTGGAAGGACTCGGAAGAGGAAAGCCTGCGCCCGATGGACGGCACCGGCATCGGCGCCGCGCCCGCCGGCCGCGAGGGCGCCGCGACTGCGCTGGGGCGGTTTTCCGTCGACATGACCGCGCAGGCCGCCGAGGGCAAGATGGACCCGGTGGTCGGCCGCGACGACGAGATCCGCCAGATCGTCGACGTGCTGATGCGGCGGCGCCAGAACAACCCGATCCTGACCGGCGAGGCCGGGGTCGGCAAGACCGCCGTGGTCGAGGGCTTTGCGCAGAAGCTCGCCTCGGGCGAGGTGCCGCAGGCCCTGCGCGGCATGCGGCTGCACATGCTCGACATCGGCGCCATGCAGGCCGGCGCCAGCATGAAGGGCGAGTTCGAGCAGCGCCTGCGCTCGGTCATCGACGAGGTGCAAAGCTCGGCCACGCCGATCATCCTGTTCATCGACGAGGCGCATACGCTGGTCGGCGCCGGCGGCGCGGCGGGCACGGGCGATGCCGCGAACCTGCTGAAGCCGGCGCTGGCGCGCGGCACGCTGCGCACCATCGGCGCGACGACCTGGGCCGAATACCGCAACTATTTCGAGAAGGACCCGGCGCTGACCCGGCGCTTTCAGCCGATTTCCGTGGACGAGCCCTCGGTCGAGGTCGCCTGCGCCATGATGCGCGGCTTGCTGGCGCCGATGCAGGCGCATCACAAGGTCCGCATCGCGGACGCGGCGCTGGAGGCGGCGGTGAAGCTGTCGGCGCGCTACCTGCCGGCGCGGCAGTTGCCGGACAAGGCGGTGTCGCTCTTGGATACCGCCTGTGCCCGCGTCGCGGTCAGCCAAAGCGCCGTGCCCGCCCGCATCGCCGACCTGCGCGCCGAGATCGCCGGGTTGGAAACCGAGATCGCCGCCCGCGAGGCCGAGCGCGACCTGGGCGAGGGCGATGCCGCCCGGCTGGACGAGGCGCGCGCGCGGCTGGACGACGCGCGTGCCAAGCTGGCCGATCTGGAAGCCGCCTTTGCCGACGAGAAAACGCTGGTCGAGCAGATCCTGGCCCTGCGCAAGACGCTGGCGGCCCGCGAGGGCGAGGATTTCGACGAGGACACCATCCGCGCCGAGCTGACCGGCGCCATGGACCAGCTGGGCCAGATCCACGCCGACGAACGCATGATCTGGCCGCATGTCGACGAGCAGGCGGTGGCGAGCGTCATCAGCGACTGGACCGGCATCCCCGCCGGCCGCATGGTCGCCGACGAATTGCAGGCGGTGCTGGGCCTGTCGGATCTGCTGCGCGCGCGGGTGATCGGCCAGGACCAGGGCTTGCGGATGATCGCGCGCCGGGTCGAAACCGCCCGCGCCGGTCTCGGCAACCCGGAAAAGCCCATCGGCGTCTTCATGCTCTGCGGCCCCTCGGGCGTCGGCAAGACCGAGACCGCTTTGGCTTTGGCCGAGGCGCTCTATGGCGGCGAACAGAACGTCATCACCATCAACATGTCCGAATTCCAGGAGGCGCATTCCGTTTCCCTGCTGAAGGGCGCCCCCCCGGGCTATGTCGGCTATGGCGAGGGCGGCCGGCTGACCGAGGCGGTGCGCCGCAAGCCCTATTCCGTGGTGCTGCTCGACGAGATGGAAAAGGCCCATCCCGACGTGCACGAGCTGTTCTTTCAGGTCTTCGACAAGGGGCGGATGGAGGACGGCAACGGCCGTCCGATCAACTTCCGCAACACGCTGATCCTGATGACCTCGAACGTCGGCACCGGCACGATCATGACCCTCGCCCCCGAGGGCAGCATCACCGACGAGGAAACGCTGGAAGCCAGCCTCAAGGAGGAGCTGCTGGGCACCTTCCCGCCGGCGCTGCTGGGCCGGATCGTCACCATCCCCTATGTGCCGCTGTCGGCCGAGGTGCTGGGCGGGATCAGCCGCCTGAAGCTGGGTTCGGTGGCGCGGCGCATGCGCGAAAGCCACGGCGCCAGCCTGACTTGGGACGATGCGGTCATCGACCATATCGTCGCCGCCTGCCGCGACCCGGACAGCGGCGGCCGGATGATCGACAATATCATCACCGATTCGATCCTGCCCGACCTGTCGCGGCAGGTGCTGTCGCGCATGGTCTCGGGCCAAGGCATGTCGGACGTGGCGATCCGCATCCGCGACGACGGCTTCGCCTATGATTTCGCGCGGACATAGACGCTGCTGACTCCGACCAGCGCCTCGGGTCCGACCTCGCGCGCGAGCCGCTCGAAGAAGGTCTCGGCCAGTTCGCCCGCGCCGGCGCTGACGCTGGCCGGACGGGCGGGGGTGGCGACCGCCAGCAGCAGCTGATGCGTGTCGCGCCCGGCGCCGTCGCGGGCGATGGGCAGGTCGAAGCGGATCTGCCCGCCGGCGCTGACCATGAAGCGGCGCAGGTCGTGGGTCACGCCATTGTCGTCGATCAACAGCAGCGTGACCTGCCGCCCGGCCCCGCCCGAGATGGTGCCGCGCAGGCTCGCGCCGCTGGCCACGTCCTGCGATTGCAGGTTGATGCCCAGCGGAAACACCGGATAGCGCGGATCGCGGCGGGCAAAAGCCAGCGCCGGGCATTGCCGGCGGTCGAGCAGCACCGCCTGGCCGTCAATGCCGGTTTCCAGCCCCTGCGTCAGTCCCCGCAGCAGGCCGGGGATCTGCGCGTCGTCGGCGGCCAGCAGGTTCAGCCGGATCCGCCCCTCGGCATCCAGCGCCGGCAGCGCCAGCAGGCAGGGCGCGGTCAGCTGGCTGCGGATGCGCTGGAACAGGGCGACCAGGCGCGGATCGGCGTCGGGACCGGTTTCGGCCCCGGCCTCGGGCTGCGGTTCGGGCTGGGGCGGCGCGGCCTCGCGGCCGGTCGGCAGGGCGTTGCTGGTCAGCACGGGCGAGGCGCCCTGCGGCACCGCCGGCGCCAGCGTGGGCTCCGTTTCGGTGTCGGGCTCGGGCGGCACCGGGGCGGTGATCGGGCGCAGAACCTCGGTCTCGGGGGCCAGCGTCGGCAGCGGCAGGGCGCTGACCTGGATCTGCGCCGGCGCCGGCGCCGGCTCCTGCCAGGGCAGGGCCGGGCGCCACAGGAACGCGCCCGCCGCCGCGCCATGCACCGCCAGCGACAGCGCCGCCGCGACCGCCCAGCCGCGCGCCATGGGCTGCTGGCCGATCACGGCGCGACATCCTTCCGCGTCACCAGCCGGATGTCGTGATCGACCAGTTCGGGACGGCGCAGGACCTGCATCAGCAGGCTCGACGGGGCCGCGCGGTCCATCAGCAGATGCACCGGCCCCGACACCGAGGCCAGCGCCGCCGGCAGCATCTCGGGCCGGATGGCGGCGCCGTCCAGCAGCCAATCCTGCGGCCCCCGGATCTCGAGCACCGGCGAGGGCAGGTCTTCGGCCGAAAGCGTGGTCGAGCGCGCCAGCTCCAGCGGCGTCTCGACCCGCGGCGCCTGGCCCGTCAGCAGGAAATAGAAGATCAGCAGCAGCACGATGTTCACGATCGACAGCGAACTGTCGACCTGCACCCGCCGCTCGCGGCGCGAGGGCAGGTGCAGGCTCATCCCGCGCCCCCCGGCGCTTCGGCGATCTGCACCGAGTCGATGCCGCGTGCCGAGAGGATTTCCAGCACCTGCACCAGGTCCTGCACCGGCACCGCGGGGCGCAGCACGATCAGCACGTTGCGCGTGCCCTGCGCCGCCAGCGCATCGGCCAGCGCCGCCACGCCGGGCAGGGCGAATTGCTGGCCCGAGGCGGTGATGCCGCCGGGGTTCAGCGTCCAGACGGCGGTGGCGCGCGCCTCGGTCAGGGTGGTGCCAGCCTGCGATGCCTCCTCGCCGGGCGCCACGCCACCGCCGCTGTCGCGCAGCGCGCCGCTGCGCAGCGGCAGCAGCGAATAGCTGACGAGGCTCGCCGAGACCATGAAGAAGATCAGGAGCTGGAACAGCACATCCGCCAGCGCCGTCATGGCGAAGAAGCCCCGCCGGCGCGGCCTGCGCGGCAGGTCGAGCCCGGGTGGCCGGATCGAGGGCCGCGCCACCTGCATGGCCTAGTGTCCGGGCCGCGCGATCCGGCCGTGGATCGCGGCCGAAACGGCCAGCTCGATGCCCTGGCGCTCGTCCTCGATCCGGCCCTCGAGCCAGGCCGAGACGAAATAGGCAACCAGCGCGATGGCAAGCCCGGCCGCCGTGGTGGTCAGCGCCGTCCAGATCCCGCCGGCGAGCAGCCGCGGGTCCGAGGTCTGCTGGCTCAGCGCCAGGTTGCCGAAAGCGTCGATCATGCCGATGACCGTGCCCAGAAGCCCCAGCATCGGCGCCATCTGCACCACGGCCTCCAGCAGGCGCATGCGGGCGCCCATCTGCACCAGCTCGGCCAGCGCGACCTGGCGCGCCAGTTCCTCGCCATAGCCGGGTTCCGAGGGGCGAGCGCGCAGGCCCGACATGGTGGCGCCCAGCACGCGGGCCAGCACGGTGCGGCCGGAATTGGCCTTCCTCTGCGCCTCGTCCGGGCGGCCGTTCAGCCAGTCGTCCAGGATCGCCTCGGCCAGGCGGTGGCCGCCGACGCCCATGCGGCGGAACTGCATCAGCTTGAAGATCACGACGGTCAGGGTCAGCACCGAAAGCCCCGCCAGCGCGGCAAAGACGATCCAGGTGACAAGCGGCAGGTCGGCGAACATTTACAATCCGAACTCGATTTCGCTGCGGTTCTGGGCATCGAGCCCGGTCAGGCAGGCCATGCGCTGGTCCGAGCCGTCCTCGGCCAGACATTCCGCCACGTCATTGACGACGATGCGGCCGATCCGGTCGCAGCCCTGGCCCGGCAGGGCAAATTGCGCGACCTTGGTCTTGCCGGCCAGCAGCGCGCCGAAGTCGAGGATAGGCAGCCCCTGCACCGCGCCCGCGCGGTCGAAGATCGCCACCTGCCAAGCGGCACGGGTCAGGCCGGTCGGCAGCGCATTGGTCGCGACCAGGGTCAGCTGGCAGCCGCCGTCCTCAGTGGTGACGGCGCCGTTCAGTTCCAGCAGCAGCGGCTTGGCGGCGGGGGCGTCCTGCTGCGCCAGGGCGGGCCCGGCCAGCACCGCCAGCAGCGCGGCCGCCCGCAAGCCAGGGCCCCGGCTTCGCGGAAAGGTTGCGCCCGCTGTCAGGATCGGTTTCATGCTGTTGAAACTCCTTTGCCCGACCCGGGCTGTAACATGGCTGAAAGCGGTGCTCAATCGGCGCTCGATCAACCCTGAATTGAAAATCCTGGCCCTGGGCGTGCTGGCCACACTCGGCCCGGCACCCGCATGGGCCGAGCTTCGGCTGTGCAATCAGTCCTTTGACGTGCTGAACGTGGCGCTGGCCCGGCCTTCGGGGCAGGATTTCGCCACCCGGGGCTGGTGGCGGGTGGCGCCGAACCAATGCGCGACGCTGGAACGCGAGCCGCTGCGCTCACGGTATTATTACATTTTCGCCGCCGATGTGTTCGGTAATGAAGTGCTGGCGGGGGCGATTCCGATGTGCGTGGCGCCGCGCCGATTCCAGATCGAGGGCCAGCGGGACTGCCTGCTGCGCGGCTATCTTGACGCCCGTTTCGCCGAGATCGACACTCAGGACCGCGCCGACTGGACGGTCTTCGCCACGCCAAGGCCGAATTGAGGCGGGGATGGGCAGGCGCGGGGCATATCTGGCGATGGTCGTGCTGGCGGGCTGGACGGCCCCGGCCGGCGCGCAGGGGCTGGTCATCACGCCCCTGCCCTCGGGCCAGGTGATCGAGGCGGTGGCGGCGCCGATGCCCACGCCCTTGCCCGACAGCGGGCCGCAGCCGCCCGCCCGTCCCGGCCTGCCGCAACCCTCGATCATCGTCGGCGACCTTGCCGTGCTGGCCGGCTTCGATCCGCGCGGGCCGCTGGGCCTGGCCTTCGAATCGCGCCAGGCGATCCGGCAGCGCGACGCCGGGCTTTTCGAGCGCCTGCTGGGCGACGGCGCCTTCGATCCCGATGCCGACCGTCTGGCCGAGGCGATCCAGACCGAATTGCGGCGCATGGTCTGCTATGCCGGCAGCATCGACGGCGCCTGGGGCTCGGGTTCGGCGGGGGCGGTGCGGCGCTGGTCGCAGGCGGCCGGCGCCGAGGCGGCCGAGCGTCCGGACACCGGCCTCTTCCGCGCCATCCTGCGCCGGGGCGAGCTGCGATGCCCTGCGCCGGCCACGGCCGCGACACAGCCCGCGGCCACGCCCCGCGCCGCCGCGGCGCGCTCTGCCCCGGCACGCGAAAGCCGCGCCGCGCCTTCGGCCAGCCGCGCCCAGCCGGCAACGCCGCGTCGTCAGCCTGCGCCGGCGCAGCAGCCCACGCCCAGCCGGCAGATCAACCCGTCTCTGATGGGTTCGGGCCTGTTCCGCTAGGCCATGACCGGGATCGACCCCCGTTTCCGCCAGATGGGCCAAGGGGCGCGCCGGCGCCGACGCCGGGGCCTTGCCCTGCGCGGCGCGCTGGCGGTGCTGGTGCTGGCGGCCTTCGGGGCCTGGCTGTGGCCCAGCCTGCAGCCGCGCCTGTCCGCCCTGCTGGCGTCCGAGCCGGCCATGGTGCGGGTCGAATCGCAATTCGACATCGCGCCCCTGGTGCGCGGCGACACCTTCACCGACATTCCCGGCGACCCGATCATCATCCCGCCGCCCGGCGACGGCGCCGAGGCCGAGACGCGCCGGCTGCCCGCACCGCCGGCGCTGGCCGCTTCGGGGCGGGTGCCGGGTCCGGCGGCGGGGGTGCGGCTTCTGGACAGCGCGCTGGTGCCGCAGGACCGGCAGCTGGTGGCGGCGCTGCCCTCGACGCGCGAGGAATTCGCGCTGTTCCAGGCCGAGCGCGGCCGCGAGCGGCTGATGAACGCCAGCCTTGCCGCGCCGGCCCAGGTCGATGCCAGCGCGGACGTGCTGTTCCTGCGCGACGCCGCCAGCCGGGCGCCCTTGTGGCGCGAGATGGTGCTGGAGACGGCGCGCGACACCACGGCCGCGGCGCTGCTTTCGGAAAACGGCTTCGATGCCGGGGCCGCGGCCCGGGTCGAGGAGCGCCTGCAAAGCCAGCTTGCGCTGGACGGCAAGCTGGCGCGCGGCACGGTGCTGGCGCTGCGCTGGCGGCCGCGCGACGGCGGGCGCGAGGTGATCCAGCTGTCGCTTTACGGGCCGCAGGGCTATCTCGGCTCGCTGGCGCTGTCGGCGGCGGGGCAGCTGGCGGCCTCGGCCGATGCCTGGGCCGACCAGCCGCTGATGCAGGACGCCATGGCGCGCGCCGGCGATGCCGCGCCGCCGCAGGGTCAGCAGCGGCTGCTGGACGTGATCTATTCCGCGGCGCTGCGCGGCGACGTGCCGCCCGCCGTCATCGGCGAAGCGCTGGCGCTGATGTCGCAGGTTTTCGACCTGGACGGCTTCGCCGATGCGCAGGACCGGCTGACATTGATCTATGCCGATGCCGCCGCCGAACGGCCGGGGGCGGTGTTGTTCGTCGGCGTCAGCGGGCCGTCGGGCGACAAGCCCTGCTATGTCGTGCCGGCGGCCGAGGGTTTCGAATGCTACGCCCCCGGCGCGCGGGTCCGGCGCGCGGAGGGGGCGGCGCTGCTGCAACCCGTGGGCGGTGTGCTGTCGCAGCGCTTCGTGCCGGGCGATGCGGCGGCCGGGCGCGGCCAGGTGATCTGGAGCGCACCGCAGGGCAGCCCGGTGCTGGCGGTCGCCGCCGGGCGGGTGTCGGTGCTTGGCGCGGGCCTGGTCGAGATCACCCATCCCGGCGGCTTGGTCAGCCGCTACCTTGGCCTTGCGCCCGAGGTGGCGCAGGGGGCGGAGCTGGCCCAGGGCGCCGTGATCGGCCGCGCCGGCCTGGCCCCGGGCCGGGCCGAGCCGGGGCTGGCGCTGCAACTGCTGCGCGACGGCACGCCGGTCGATCCGCTGCCGCTCCTGGGCGGCGGGGGCGAGGTGCTGGCCTCGGATTCCATCGAGACGCTGATCGGCCATATCATCCGGGTCGAAAGCGGCGGCGATGCGGCGGCGAAAAACCCGCGCTCGACCGCGACCGGGCTTGGCCAGTTCATCGAGAGCACCTGGCTGCGGATGATGCGCAGCTATCGCCCCGACCTGGTGGCGAGCCTGTCGCCGCGCGAGGTGCTGGACCTGCGGCTGGATGCGGCGCTGTCGCGGCAGATGGTGCGCCATCTCGCGCAGGAGAACGAGGCCTTCCTGCGCGCGCGCGGCCATGCCGTCTCGGCCGGGCGGCTGTATCTGGCGCATTTCCTGGGCCCGGGCGGCGCGGATATGGCGTTGCGCGCCGACCCGGCGCAATCGGTCGAAAGCGTCATGGGCGGCGCGGTGGTGGCGGCGAACCCCTTCCTGCGGCGCTGGACGGTGGCCGACCTGCGCGACTGGGCCGAGCGGCGCATGTCCGGCCCCGGCGGTGCGGTCGCGGCGGTCGAGACCGTGCCGGCCCGGCCGCTGACCGCCGCGCTGCGCGCCTTCGTGGCCGAGGTGGACCGGATGCGGCATCCCGGCCCCGGCTGAGCGCGAAAATCGCCGCAGGGGGCGGTTCGGGACTTGTGCAGGCCCGGCGGGCCAAAGTAACCCTGTTAAGCAGAGTTCCGTGCGTGCCACATTATTCCTTCGCAAAAAGTGAATTCAGATGCTGCCAGTTTTCATATCGGACATTTCCCTGCCGCTGCGGCGCTTCGCCCGCTCGCGCCTTTTCGCGACCACGGCGCTGATCTCGCTCGCCGCGCTGCCGGGGGCGGCACGGGCGGACATGGAACTGGACAATGACCGGCTGGGATGGGGCTGGTCCTCGATCAATCAGATCTGGCTGGACGAGGACGGCGACCACCAGGTGCTGCCGGCGACCGAAACGGGGGTGCTGGTCGGCGACTCGTCCACGCCGGAGTTGCGGATCTGGGGGCGGGTCGAAGCCGGCGGACTGCGGTTGAGCGGCGGCAATTTCCGGCTCCACAGCGGCACCCTGGCAGCAGGCGCGGCGACGTTGCAACTGGCTGCCGACGGCGGTTCGCGCCTGTTCATCGACTCGGATGTCGATGGCGATCTCGAAGTGTCGGGCAACGGCCAGATCGTGCTGCGCGGCGAAAGCGAGGGCGACATTTCGGTCATGACCGGTGGCTCGGTGCTGCTTCTGGGCGAATCCAGTGGTGACATCACCAATGCCGGCGAGGTGAACCTCAGCGCGGACCGGACGGGCAATATCGTCAACAATCGTCTGCTGGGCCTTGGCGGCCTTCTGGACGGCGACGTGACGAACAATTCCCGGGTGAACCTGCGCGGAGAGGTCGACGGGCAGTTCGACAATGCCGGCAATACCTATGTCGTCGGCAACAGCACCCTGCGCGACCTGACCAACACCGCGGCCGGCCTTGTCGAGGTGACCGAGGGCAATACGCTGCGGGTCAGCAATCTGGTCGAAAACGCCGGCCGCATCGCGGTCGCAGGCGATCTGCGCGCCGATATCGACAACCAGGCCGGCAGCCGCCTGACCATGACTGGCGGCACGATGACCGGCGATGTCGGCAATGACGGCACGATCGATGGCACCGGCACCATCGACGGCATCGTGACCAACGGCGGTCAGGTCAATACGGTCGGCGACCTGACGGTCGATGCGCTGGTCAATGACGGCCAGGTCAATGTCCGCACCGGCGACCGGCTGGCGATCGTGGAGGGCCCGCTTCTCAACAACGACCGGCTGACCGTCAACGGCAGCCTCAGCGGCGGGCTGGACAACAGCGCCACCGGCACGGTCAACATGGGCGCGAACGGCGCGATCTCGGGCGGGGTCGACAATGCCGGGACGATGAATATCGCGGGCCAGGTCGCGGGCCGGCTGACGAACGACAATATCCTGGCCACCTCGGGCGACGTCCGGGTCGGGCAGCTGACCAACAATGTCACCGGCACGATGACCGTCGGCGCCGGCCATGTCCTGACCGCCGACCAGCGCGTGGTGAACCGGGGCCAGGCCACGGTCGCCGGCACGATCGCGGGCGATTTGCTGAACGGGGCCGGCGCGACCACGGCGCTGAACGGCGGCAGCGTCACCGGCACGCTGGAAAACGACGGCGTGCTGAACGCGCGCGGTTCCGTGGGCACGCTCGACAACAACCAGACCCTGAACCTGACCGGCGACCTTCAGGTCGAGCGGCTGGACAATTCCGGCACCGCCACCGTCGACGCGGGCGAGACCGTGACCGCGACCCAGCGCATCGACAACAGCAGCGCGCTGAACATCGCCGGCACCGTGACCGTGAACGGCACCGCCGGCATCCAGAACAGCGCCAGCGGCACGGTCACGCTGGACGGCGCCGAGGTCAACGGCAACCTGACCAACCGCGGCACGCTGCTGGTCAATTCCTCGTCGCAGGTGAACGGCGACCTGACCAACCGCAACCAGCTGACGCTGGACGGCACCAATGGCAGCGTGACCCTGGGCGTGGACGGCATCTTCACCAACTCGGGCCGGGTGGACGGCACCAACGGCACCGAGGACACGCTGACCATCGTCGCCGACCTGTTCGCCAACGAGGGCGGCACGGTGAACAACGTCGACATCATCGGCGACCTGCTGAACCGCAGCACCGTCACCTATAGCGAGGATTCCTTCCTCGAGGGCAACCTGACCAACGATACCAGCGGCGACATCACCGTCTCGGCCGGGCTGGACATGCGCGGCCACGATCTCGACAACCGCGGCGACCTGCATGTCACCACCGATGCCGATTCCAGCGGCGCACTGAACAATGTCCGCGCCCTGACGAACGAGGGCACCCTTGCCATCGACGCCGGCACCACGGCCACGGCGCAGAGCGTGCGCAACCACGACGACGGGGTGATGGAGGTCGCGGGCACGCTGACCACGGCCACGGCGCTGGAGAACGAGGCCGAGCTGAACCTCTCGGGCCAGCTGACGGGCGACCTGGACAATTCGGGCACCACGACGCTAGCGGCGGGAACGGTGGCCGGATCGGTCACGAACAGCGGCAGCCTGCAAGGCGCCGGCACCATCACCGGCGGGGTGACGAACAGCGGCAGCATGGAGATGACCGGCACGGTCACCGGCACGGTCACCAATACCGGCACCCTGACCCAGGACGGCAGCCTGTCCGTGGCGGGGGTGGTGAACGACGAGGTGGTCGACATCACCTCGACCGGGGTGCTGACCGCGACCGGCGTGGTCGAGAACCGCGACCGCCTGACCGTCGCCGGCCGGCTGAACGGCATGGTGCAGAACCAGGCGAACGGCCGCCTGACGCTGAACGGCGGCACGGTCGACGGCCGGGTCGTCAACCTGGGCCAGACCTCGGGCAGCGGCACGATCACCGGCGCGCTGAGCAATGCCGGCAGCGCCACCCTGTCCGGGCGGGTCGGGGGAGAGGTGGAGAACGCGGCCACCGGCGTGCTGACCTCGCAGGGCCGGCTGAGCGTCGCCTCGGTGCAGAACGCGGGCCTCGTGGACGTGGCCGCGGGCAGCACGCTGCAATCGGACACGGCGGTGCAGAACGGCAACGAGCTGATCGTCTCGGGCCGGCTCGAGGCCGATGTAGTCAACCACGACAGCGCGACGCTGGACGGCGGCACCATCGCCGGCACGGTGACGAACGCGGGCACGCTGACCGGCAACGGCACCATCGCCGCGCTGGCCAACAACGGCACGGCCACGCTGGCCGGACGGGTGACGGGCGCCGTCACCAATGCCGGCACCCTGACCAGCAGCGGCACGCTGCGCGTCGGCTCGCTGGTCAATGACGAGGTGCTGAATGTCGCCGCCGGCAGCACGTTGCGCGGCGACGGCACCCTGGTCAACAACGACCGCGCCACGCTGGCCGGCCGGATCGAGGGCACGCTGAGCAACCGCGGCTCGGCCGTGCTGGCCGGGGGCACGCTGGCGGGGCGGCTGGAGAATGGCGGCACCCTGACCGGGACCGGCACCGTGACCGGCACGCTGGCCAATGCCGGCAATGCCACTATCGCGGGCCGGGTCGACCGGCTGGAAAACACCGGCACGCTGGCGCTGCAAGACGACCTGAGCGTCGCCACGCTGATCAATGACGAGCGGGTGACGGTCGGCGCGGGCCACCGCCTCAGCCTCGACGACGGCATGGTGAACAACGACCGGCTGAGCCTGGCCGGCACCCTGGACGGCTTCGTGGAAAACCACGGCACCGTGACGCTGGACGGCGGCACGGTCGAGGGCGACGTCGCCAGTGCCGGCACGCTGAACGGGCGCGGGCGCATCACCGGGCGGCTGGTCAACGACGGCACCCTGACGACCGGCGCCCGGCTGAACATCGGCCAGCTTTTCAACAACCAGACCATGTCGATCGCCGAGACGGGCGTGCTGACCTCGGCCGCGACGGTGCAGAACGCCGGCGGCCTGACCCTGGCCGGCCAACTGCAGGCCGATCTTGCGAACCGCGCCGGCGCCACCGCGACGCTGACAGGCGGCACCATCGCCGGCGATGTCGGCAACCTTGGCCGGCTGACCGGCACCGGCACCATCGCCGGCACGCTGGAGAACGCCGGCACGGCCACGCTGGGCGGCAGCGTCCAGTCGCTGCGCAACCTCCGGAACGGGCGGCTGGACGTGGCGGGCACGCTTTCGACCGACGAGTTCCTGAACGCGGGCACCGCCAGCATCGCCGCCGGCAGCCGGCTGACCATGGCCGACCCGGATGCGCAAGGGGCGCCGGTCGCGGCGCAGAACCTGGCCAGCGGCGCGCTGACCGTGGAAGGCACCCTGCAGGGCGCGCTGGTCAATGCCGGCACGCTGGCCGGTGCCGGCACCATCACCGGCCCGGTGCTGAACACCGGCAGCGCCGACTGGGCCGGCCGCATCCAGGGCACCGTTACCAACCGCGCCGACCTGACCCTGGCCGGCACCCTGGCCGGCGGGCTGGTGAACGAGGCCGGGACCTTCACCACCCGCGGCGGCGATGCCACCGTCTCGGGCGGCATGCGCAACGAATCAGGCGCGACGGCGCGCATCGTCGCCGGCAGCACGCTGACCGCAACGGGCGGCATCCTGAACCAGGCGGGCGGCAATTTCTTCCTGAACGGCCGGCTGACCGGCGATCTCGACAACCGCGGCACCCTGACCCAAGCGGGCACGCTGGACGGCTCGCTGGCGACCTCGGGCCGGGCGACGCTGGCCGGCACGGTCACGGGCGACCTGATTTATGACGGCGGCACGCTGGTCCTGCGCGACGGCGCCAGCATCGGCCGCGATTTCCGGCTGAATGCCGATTACACGCTCGGCGCCGGCAGCCAGGTCTCGGCGGCGCGCACCGTGGTCGGCTCCGGCACCACGCTGGCGCTGGCCGGCCTGCTGGACGGCGCGCTGCTGAACCAGGGCACGGTCGAGGTGGCGGGCAACCAGGCCCGTGTCTCGGGCGCGGTCACGAACAGCGGCACCCTCGACATGGCCGACAATTCGACCTCGGGCGTGCTGCGCGTCGGCGGCCTGAACGGCAGCGGCACCTATCGGCTGGACCTGAACCTGCGCACCATGACCGCCGACCGGATCGAGGTGCTGGGCGGCGCGGTGCATGGCAATTACCACCTGGATTTCGACCTGACCGACCGCGATACCGTGCCGCAGCGCGGGGCGCGGGTGACGCTGATCGACGTCGACGAAAGCTTCGGCAGCGCCAATGACTTCAACTATACCCGCAGCGACCTGCCGGCCGGGTCCGAACGCATCGTCTATTCGGTGCAGCGCGCCGGATCCGACCGCCAGGGCGACCTGGAGCTGGTCAGCCAGCTGAACCCGGCCATGGGCGCGATCTTCGGCAACGTGGCGCTGGTGCAGTCGCTGATCGGCTCGGTGGTGAACCGCCCGACCAGCCCCTTCGTCACCGCGCTCGCCTATGAGGACCAGGAAAAGCCCTGCGGCATCGGCAGCTGGGGCCGCGCCATCGGCGGCCACGCCACCGCCAGCGGCCGCACCGACAACGGCATCAGCAATGTCGAGACCGAGGTGAATGCCGATTACTACGGCCTTCAGGTCGGCACCGACCTGGCCTGTTTCGACAACCGCTTCGGCGGCTGGAACATGGCCTTCGGCGCGCTGGCCGGGATCAACCGCGGCTCGACCAGCCAGCCGGTCTATGCCATCGACCCCTCGAATTCGCAGGACCTAACCTCGATCCTGACCTCCTATACCTCGACCGATTTCGAGCAGCGCTATGCCGGGCTCTATGCCACCGCGACCAAGGGGCGGTTCCAGGCCGACCTGCAATACCGCATCGAGCGCACCGACTTCACCATCGAGAACAAGCCGCTGCCGGGCTATACCGGCCTGGGCCTGGACGAGACCGACTTCTCCTCGGACACCCAGACGCTCAGCGGCTCGATCAGCTACGGCTTCCCGATCGGGGACAGCGGCTGGGCGGTGCTGCCGACCATGGGCTTCGCCTGGTCGAAGCTCTCGACCGACTCGATCCGCTTCGACGAGGATTACACGCTGATCTTCAAGGACAGCACCCGCAAGATCGGTTTCGCCGGCGCCACCCTGGCCAAGACCTTCGTCGACAACGGCCGCAACACGGCGCTCTACGCCTTCGCGACCGGGACCTGGTACAAGGATTTCGCCGACCCGACGATCTCGCTTTTCGCCTCGGCCGAGAACACCGAGACGCTGACGACCGAGAACCTGGGTTCTTACGGCGAGCTCAGCCTGGGCGCCAACTGGATCAAGGTGATGGGACCCAAGGCGCGGGGCCGCCAGGTCAGCGCCGGGGCGCGCATCGACGCCCGGTTCGGCGACCAGCTGGACAGCGTCGGCGTCTCGGGCCAGTTCCGCTGGCAATTCTGACTGGTCACCCGGGCGGCGCGTCGCTAGTTTGGCCGCGCCGCCGCGGGAAGACACAACGAGAACGGGAGTTCGCTGACGCATGTCCTGGTTCAGCAAGGTCGCCTGGAAAGAGGGGCTGTTCCTGCAGCCCCAGCATCTGCAACAGGCCGACCGCTATCACGAGCATCTGGTCCAGGCCCGCACCCGGCTGATTACCCCCTATCCCTGGGGCGTGGGCGAGCTGGTGCTGGACCGCGACCAGGCGCAGCAGGGCATGATCGCACTGCGCGCCGTGGCCGGGATCATGCCCGACGGCACCCCCTTCGACGCGCCGGGCACCGGGCCGCTGCCGGTGCCGGTGCGGGTGCCGGACGACGCGGCCGGGCAATTCGTCTGGCTGACCCTGCCCGATTCCAGCCCCAACATGCGCGACGCCGCCCCTTATGAGGACGAGGGCGCGACGACCCGCTGGGGCATCGTGACCGAGACGGTCAGCGACAGCGCCTCATCCGCGCGGATCGAGCAGGTGCTGGAGCTGGCCGTGCCGCGGCTGGAGATCGCGATCCGCAAGACCCCGCGCCCCGGCTACCAGAACATCCGCCTGGCCCGCATCGCCGAGGTGCGCGACGGCGTGGTGACGCTGGACGAGACCTTTCCGCCGCCTTCGCTGGTCATCGGCGCGCATCCGCAGGTCATGGGCTACCTGACCCGGGTGATCGGCTGGATCGAGGCGCGGCTGGAAAGCCTGTCGCGCTATGCCACCGACCCCTCGGCCGGGGGCGGCTTGCAGGCCAGCGACTACCTGATGCTGATGGCGCTGAACCGGCAGATCGGCGTGTTGCGCCACCTGTCGCGGACCTTGGCCGTGCATCCCGAGCAGCTTTACCGCGAGCTGGTCTCGCTGGCGGGCGAGCTTGCCAGCTTCGACAGCGCCAGCCGGCACGCGCCGGATTACCCGGCCTATGACCACGAAAACCCCAAGGAAAGTTTCGGCGAGATCGTGGCCGATATCCAGCGCCTGCTGTCGCGCGACGTGGGCCGGGCGATCCGGCTGCCCTTGCAGCAGGTGCGGCAGAACTCCTATCTGGCGGCGGTGGCGGATCGCAACCTGTTCCGCGAGGCGACATTCATCATCGAGGTGGAAAGCGCCAAGCCGCTGTCGCAGGTGCAAATGCAGTTCCCCGAGCTTTGCAAGGTCGGGCCGAACACCCGCATGTCGGAAATCGTCAACAACAACCTGCCGGGCATCGCGTTGCAACATCTGCCGAACCCGCCGCGGCAGATCCGGGTGCTGTCCTCGAACGTCTATTTCCGGCTGGAGCGCAACTCGCCGCTGTGGCGTGAATTCTCGACCGCCACGGCCATCGGCATGCATTTCGCCGGCGACTGGCCGAACCTGAAACTGGAACTGTGGGCGGTGCCCGAGAGGTCGTGATGGCGGGCAAGGACGACGACGGCGACAAGACGGTCTTCGGCGGCCCGCTTCCGGGTCAGCGCCCGCAGGACTGGTCGCGGCCAGGGCCGGGTGGCGGCTCGGGCTCGCCCTTTGGTCAGCCGGCCGAGGGCCAGACTTGGATCGGCGGCCCGGCGCGCCCGGCAGCACAGCAGCCGGCCCCCGGCCATCAGGGCTATCCCGGTGGCTGGCAGCCGCCGGGGCAGGGCGGACACAGCCCCTTCGGGCCCGCCGATCCCGCGCAGATCGGGCGGGCGGCGGGACCGGACCAGCGCGGCTTCTTTCCCGACATCGCCACGCCGCAGCAGCCGAACCGCGTCGCCCCGCGCATCCCGCAAGCGCAGGCGATGCAGGTGCGCGATCTGGGCGCGGCCAGTTCGGCGAACCCGCTGATCGCCTCGGCCGCGCCTTTGCTGATCCTGCTGGGACGCCTGCGCACCGGCCTGGTCGAATTGCAGGTCGCGCCGCTGATGGAGCATGTCACGCGCGAAATCGACCGCTTCGAGCGCAATGCGCTCTCGCACGGCGTCAACCCGCATGAGGCGCTGGTGGCGAAATATGCGCTGTCCGGCACCGCGGACGACATCGTCCAGAACCTGCCCGGCGCCGACCGCGGCAACTGGCAGCAATATTCCATGGTCGCGCGGTTCTTCCACAAGCGCGATTCCGGCGTCGGCTTCTTCCAGGAGGCCGAAAAGGCGCTCTATGCCCCGGCGCAGAACTACAACCTGCTGGAGCTGATGCTGGTCTGCCTGTCCCTGGGCTTCGAGGGCCAGTTCCGCACCATGCCGAACGGCGCGGCAGAGCTGTCGCGCATCCGCAGCGCCATCTATGAAAGCCTGCGCCGGGTGAATCCACGGCCGGACGAGGATATTTCCGTAATGTGGGTGCCGGTGGTGCAGGGCAGGGCGCGCCGCTTCGGCGCTATCCCGGTGCCGGCGGTGGCGGGCATCGCCGCCGTGGCGCTGGTCGCAGCATTCGCGACCCTGCTGACGCTGATCAACCGCGACGCCGCCGTCGCGGCCGAGGACCTGCGCGGCGTGGCGCTGGACGCGCCGGCTATCCAGATCGACCGCACCCCGGGCGAGGTCTATGTGGCCGAGATCCCGCAGCTGCAACGCATCCGCGACGCTTTCGCGGCCGAAATCGCGGACGGCCGCGTCGGCGTCGAGGCCAAGGGCGACTATATCGCCATCCGGGTCGGCAACCTGCAACTGTTCGATCTGGGCTCGGTCACGGTGAAGCCGGGCTTCGCCGATCTGGCCACCCGCATCGCCGAGGTGCTGAACGCCGAACCCGGCCCGATCTTGATCGAGGGCCATACCGACAACGTGCCCGTTTCGGGCCGCGGCCGGTTCAAGGACAATTACCAGATCTCGGCCGCCCGGGCCGAGGGCGTGGCCGAGGTGCTGAAGCCGCTGCTGAAAGACCCCGCCCGTATCACCACCGAAGGCCGGGGCGAAGACGATCCCGTCGCCGACAATGCCAAGCCCGAGGGCCAGGCCGCCAACCGCCGGGTCGAGATCATGCTGGCGCGCGAGGGCACCTATGACGCCCCCGCCGCGCAGGAGGCCGCGAATTGAGACTGCTAGGCATCTACGTCCCGACCCCGCGCTGGAGCAAGCATGGCTGGTGGCGCTGGACCGTCACCCTGCTGGGCATCGCGGCGCTGTGCGCGGCGGTCTGGATCGGCGGGCCAATGACGGGATGGGGGCCCCTGGCCTCGGTATTCTGGCGGGGGCTGATCGTCGGGCTGATCCTGGCCGCGACGCTGACGGTCCTGCTGGTGCGCTGGCGCCGCCGCGTCCGCGCCGCCCGCGCCATCGAGCAGGCGCTGGTCCCGGCCGAGCCCGAGGGCGACGGCAAGGCGCTGGCCGAGAAGATGTCCGAAGCCCTGGCGGTGCTGAAGAAATCCGGCGGCGCGGCCTCGCTCTACGACCTGCCCTGGTATGTCATCATCGGCCCGCCCGGCGCCGGCAAGACCACGGCGCTGGCGAATTCCGGTCTGGATTTCCCGCTGGCGCAGACCCAGGCGATCAGCGGCTTCGGCGGCACAAGGAACATGGATTTCTGGTTTGCCGAGGATGCGGTGCTGATCGACACCGCCGGCCGCTATACCACGCAGGACAGCGACAAGGTCGCCGACAAGGCCAGCTGGGACGCCTTCCTGGACCTGCTGAAACGCACCCGCCCGAACCGGCCGGTCAACGGCGTGATCCTGTCCTTCTCGGTCGAGGACATGATGCAGCAGGACGCCGCCACGCTGCAATCCCATGCCGAGACGGTGCGCGCCCGGCTGGCGGAACTGCATGAGCATCTGAAGATCGATTTCCCGGTCTATGTGATGTTCACCAAGGCCGACCTGATCGCCGGTTTCCGCGAATATTTCAGCAGCTTCAGCCTGAACCGCCGCAAGCTGGTCTGGGGCGTGACCTTCCAGACCGCCGACCGCAAGGCGATCACGCATGAGGCGGTGCCGGCCGAGTTCGACCGCCTGGTCTCGCGCCTGTCGGACGAGATCATCGACCGGCTGTCCGAGGAACCCGACGGCGTCGCCCGCATCGCCATCTTCGGCCTGCCGGGCCAGATGGCCCTGCTGCGCGACAGTGTGGCCGCCTTCCTGCGCCGTGTGTTCGAGCCGACGCGCTACAAGACCAACGCCATCCTGCGCGGCTTCTACTTCACCTCGGGCACGCAAGAGGGCACGCCCATCGACCAGGTGCTGGGCGCGATCCAGGAGCCGGGCATGGGCATCGGATCAGGCTTCATGTCCGGGCGCGGCAAAAGCTTCTTCATCCACGACCTGCTGCGCGGCGTGGTGTTCCCGGAACAGGGCTGGGTCTCGCATGACCGCAAGGCGGTGCGGCGGGCCTTCGTGCTGCGCAGCGTGGCCTTGGCCGCCATCGCCGTGGTGACGCTGGGCGCCGGCACCGCCATCGGCGTCAGCTACTGGAAGAATCGCGAGCTGGTGCGCACCGCCGAGGCCGAGACCACCAACTGGCGCCGCGCGGCCGCCGAGGAATTGCAGCGCGACGTGATCGACGACCCGGACCTGACGCCGGTGCTGCCGCTGCTGAACGACCTGGCCTCGATGCCCGCCGGCTATGGCGACAGCGAGGAGCCCAGCCTGTGGGAGGGCTTCGGCCTCAGCCAGCGCGACCGGCTGAACAAGGTCGCGACCGACAGCTATTCCAATGCGCTGGAGCGGATGCTGCGCCCGCGGCTGATCCTGGACCTGGAACGGCGGATGCCCGAGATCATCGCCTCGGGCGAGATGACCGAGATCTATCGCGCGCTGAAGGTCTATCTGCTGCTCGGCAAGCAGGGCGAGACCACCGACGACCCGGCCATCGAGGCCTGGTTCGCGCAAAGCTGGCGGCAGGATTATCCCGGCCGCGCGGGCCTTGAGATGATCGACCAGCTTTCCGGGCACCTGAAGGCCATGCTGGCGCTGGACGACCGCCGCGACTTGCTGGTGACGCTGGACCAGACCACGGTGGACAAGGCCCGCGCGGCGATCTCGCAGCTGCCGCTGGACGAGCAGGCCTATGCCATCATCAAGGACGGCGCCGTGACCGCCGGCCTGCCCGACTGGGCGCTGGTGCAGGCGGCGGGCGGCCAAGCCGCGACGCAGGTCTTTGCCGCCCGCGACGGCAGCGACATCGCGGCCATGACCGTGCCGGGGCTTTACACCTACGAAGGCTTCTGGAGCTATTTCTACGATCAACTCGCCGTGGTGGGCGAGGAATTGCGCCGCGACCAATGGGTGCTGGGCGATTACGCCAATTCCGACGAGATCGAGGGCCGGCTGGCGCGGCTGGACCGCGACCTGCTGGACCGTTACCGCGCCGAATTCATCGCCGCCTGGGGCAAGGTTCTGGACAACCTGACGCTGGCCTCGATGGTCGCCGACAAGCCGCAATATGCCGCGCTGGGGACGGCGGCGCAGGCGCAGAATTCGCCCATCCTGGAACTGGTCAAGTCGGTCGCCGACCAGACCCAGCTGACCCGCGAATACGAGCAGCTGGAGGGCGAACTGCCCGAGGCGCAGGCCCAGGCCGAGGCCGAGGGCAGCACGGCGGGCGGCATCGGCGATGCGCTGGCCTCGCGCATCCAGTCGCGCTCGTCCGGGGTGCAGCGCATTCTGATGGACGCGGCGATGCGCAAGCAAGGCAAGGCCGCGCGCCGCGCCGGCGCCGGGGCCGAGGAGGAGACCAACAGCGTCACCGCCCCCATCGAGGCCATCGCGAAAGCCTTCGAGAACTGGCAGCTGCTGGTCGCGGGCGAGCCGGGCAAGCGGCCGATCGACACGCTGCTGGGCAACCTGGGCGCGGTCTGGGAAAACCTGCGCCTGGCCGAGCACAACCCCGACCAATCGGCCGCCGCGCTGCCGACGCTGCTGAATTCGCTGACGCAATACAATTCGCAGCTGCCCGACCCGCTGGCGCGCATGGTGACCAAGGCCGAGGGCGATTTCCGCTCGGGCGCCTCGGATGCCTCGATCGAGGTGATGAACCGGGCGCTGACCGACCGCATCACCTTCATGTGCCGCGACACCATCGCGCCCGCCTATCCCTTCGGCAGCGGCGCGCGCAGCCTGTCCATCGACAATTTCGCCCGCTTCTTCGGACCGGGCGGCGAGATGGACAAGTATTTCACCGAATACCTGGAACCCTATGTCGAGCGCACCCCCGAGGGGCTGACCTGGCGCGCCGACAAGGAGGTCGCGCAGCGCCTGTCCACCGCCACCCTGCGCCAGTTCGAGCGTGCCGAGCGCATCCGCCGCGCCTTCTTCGCCGGCGGCGGCACCAGCCCTTCGGTCGAGATCACCGTGGCCCAGGTCGATGCGCATCCGACCGTGCGCTCGGCGATCCTGGCGATCAACGACACCGTGGTCGAGACCGCGACCGGCTCGATGCCGCGCACCGTGGTCTGGCCGGGGGCGGGCAAGTCCACCATCCTGCAACTGTCGCCGCCCTTGGAGCGCGACTCGGTGCTGCGGTTCGAGGGCAGTTCCTGGACCTTCATGCAGTTCCTGTCTGCCGCCCGCTACAAGGAGCAGCGCGGCGACACGCTGCGCGCCACCTTCATGCTGGGCGGGCGCAACATCACCTATGACTTCACCATCAACGCGGTGGCGAACCCCTTCACCATGCCCGAGATCAAGGATTTCCAATGCCCGCAGAGCATCGACTGACCGCCGGTGCGGCAGGGCTTTACGGCAAGCATCCGGGCTTCGGCGATTTCATCTCGGCCGGGCTGGCCGAGGGCTGGCCGGGTTTCGCGGACTGGGTGCAGGCGGGCTTGGGGGAATGGCGCGAGGCGCAGGGGCCGGACTGGCAGGCGCGCTTCGATGCGGCGCCGGTGGTGCGGTTCTGGATCGGCCCGGCGCTGACCGGGGCGGGGCAGGCGCTGCGCGGCGTCATGGCGCCGTCGCGCGACCGCAGCGGCCGGCGCTTTCCGCTGGCCCTGGCGCAGGCGGGCGGGGCGCCCCCGGTGCTGGAGCCAGGCCAGGATTTCCACGACGCGGCCGAGGCGGCGCTGGCCGGCCTGCTGGCCGCCGACAGCTTCGATCCGCGCGCGGCGGTCGCCGCACTGGCGCTGCCCGCGCCCGGTCCGCCGGTGCCGGACTGGCCCGGCTTCTGGGCCGCCAATCCGGCGCTGTCGCCCGAACGGCTGCTGGCGCAGCTGGCCATGGCCGACCATGCGCATGCCACGGCCGGGCGCAGCTATTGGTGGTTCGGCGCCGGGGACGGCCCGTCGGGCGCCGCCTGTTGCCAGGGCTGGCCGGGCGTGGCCGAGCTGGGCTGGCTGATCGCCCGCGCGGCACCGGACGAGGTCGGGGCATGATCGAGATGAACACGAATTTCCGCTATGATTTCGCCGCCTTGACCGACCGGGGCTGCCTGCGCGACCAGAACGAGGACAGCGTCATCGCCCTGCCCGAATTCGGGCTCTGGGCCGTCGCGGACGGCATGGGCGGCCATGCGGCGGGCGAGATCGCCAGCGGCATGATCGTCGAGGAGCTGGCCTCGACCGGCGTTGCGGTCAGCGCCCAGGACCAGCGCGCGCGCGTCATTGCCCGCATCGACCGCGCCAATCGCCGCATCCTCGACCACGCCGGCCGGAACGGCGCGCGCGGCGCCGGCTCGACCGTGGCGGCGCTGCTGTTGCACGAGGGCGAGCTGGCCTGCGTCTGGGCCGGCGACAGCCGGGTCTATCTGCTGCGCGACGGCCGGCTGACGAGGCTGACCCGTGACCACAGCGAGGTGGCGCTGCTGATCGCCGCCGGCCAGATGACCGAGGACGAGGCCCGCGCCTCGTCGCGCCGCAATGTCATCACCCGGGCCATCGGCGTCGGCGACCCTGCCGCGCCCGAAGTGGTGACCGGGCTCGCCATGGACCGCGACCGCTTCCTGATCTGCTCGGACGGGCTGACCGAGCATTTCGAAGATGCCGAGATCGCCCGGCTGCTGGGCCAGGCCGGCCGTGCCGCCAGCGTCGCCGAAGCGCTGATCCGCGAGACCCTGGCGCGGGGCGCGCGCGACAATGTCAGCGTGATCGTGGTCGATTGCCAGGCGCCGCCCGCCCCGGCCGAGGAGCTGGACTGACCATGTCCGACCCGGACCCCGACCCCGACGCCCCCCGTCCCGCGCCGCCCGACGCGACGGTGATGGCCTCGGCCGCCGATCCCACGGTGATCGGCGCCGGCGCGGCCACGCCCGAGCCGCGGCTGGTCCAGCCCGGCACGCTGATCAACAACAATTACCGCATCCTCGGCCTGGTCAGCGCCGGCGGCATGGGCGAGGTCTATCGCGCCGAGAACGTCTTCACCGGCGACCCGGTGGCGGTGAAGGTCATCCTGCCCGGCCTCGCCGACGACAAGGCGGTGCTGGAAATGTTCCGGCGCGAGGCGCGGGTGCTGGTGCAGCTGCGCGACGATTCCATCGTGCGCTATCACAACTTCGTCCTCGACCCCGGGCTGGGCCGCTATTGCCTGATCATGGAATTCGTCGAGGGCCGGCACCTGGGCGCGCGGCTGAAGACCGACGGCGCGCTGTCCGAACCCGAGGTGCTGGTGCTGATGCGCCGCATCGGTGCCGGGCTGATGCGCGCCCATGACAGCGGCGTCACCCACCGCGACCTGTCGCCGGACAACGTGATCCTGCGCGACGACCGCATCGCTGAGGCGGTGCTGATCGACTTCGGCATCGCCCGCTCGACCGAGCTGGGCGACGGGCTGGCCGGGCGCTTTGCCGGCAAGTTCAAGTATATCGCCCCCGAACAGCTGGGCCATTGGGGCGGCGAGATCGGCCCGCGCACCGATGTCTATGGCCTGGCGCTGCTGATCGCCGCCGTGGCGCGCGGCAAGCCGCTGGACATGGGCGATTCCGTGGTCTCGGCCTCTGCCCTGCGCGGCGCCATTCCGGACCTGTCCGGCATCTCGCACCGGCTGTTCCCGCTGCTCCAGCACATGCTGGAACCCGACCCGGCGCTGCGGCCCGCCGACATGGGCGCGGTGCTGGCGATGCTCGACGACCCTTCGCGCATCCCCTCGCGCTATCGCCTGCCGCTGTGGCAGGACGGCGCCGCCGAGCCGCTGGCCGAGGCCCAAGCCCAGGCCAGCGTGGTGACCGGCTCGGGCCTGGGCTCCAGCCTCAGCGGGCCGGCGCATTCCGCCAGTCCCTTCGGCGCGGCCCCGCCGCCGCCCGCCGAAGCGCGGCCGGTGCCGCCCGCACCCGAGTCGCGGCGCTGGCCGCTGATCGGCGGCGCGGCGCTGCTGCTGGCGGGGATCGCCGGCCTTGGCTGGGTAATGCTGGACCCGGGCGAGCCCGCCGTCGCGCCGCCCGACGCCCCGGCCGCGACGCCGGCCGGGCTGCCGCCGCGCGACCCCTCGACGCGCGAGGGCTTCCTGGCCGAGCAGGCGCTGCCGGCCTGCGCGACGGTCGAGCGCATCACCGCCGGTCCCAATGCCGGCCAGCTGCAATTCATCGGCCCGGGCGACCTGCAACCGGCGCCGGTGGTCGCGGCCTATGGCAGCCGCTTCGGGGTCAGCCCCTCGGTCCAGCAGGCGACGGCCAGCGCGGCGCAATGCCCGGCGCTGGACTTCCTGCGCGAGATCTCGGGCCGCCCGGCGCCGCCCCTGCTGTTGCGGGCCGAGGCCAGCGCCGGCGACCAGCAGCTGCAGATCCGCGGCGCGGTCGAGGCGGGCCGGGACCGCAACCTGTGGCTGTGGATCGTGCCGCCCACGGGCGAGGTCTATGACCTGTCGGCGCAGCTGGCCGCGCCGGGCGAGGGCGCGCGCGACTTCGGCTTCGCGCTGTCCTTGGGCGGGCAGGCGCCCGGCACCTATCTGCTGGTGGCGCTGGCGACCGAGGCGCCGCTGGCGGCGGTCGCGGCCGCGCCCTCGGGTGCGCCGGCGGCGCAGCTGCTGCCCCGGGTGCTGGAGGAACTGCGCGCCGGCGGCCAGGCCGCCGCGGTCGCGGTGCAGCCGATCATGGCGCCCTGAACGGCTCAGCGCCCGGCCCGGCGCGTGGTCAGCAGCAGGCTGGTCTCCGAGGTCACCACGCCCTCGAGATTGCGGATCCGGCGCAGCACCTCGTCCAGTTCCGCCAGCGATTCCGTGGCCAGCTCCACGATCATGTCCCAGCGGCCGTTGGTGGCATGCACCGCCATCACCGCCGGCATGCCGGTCAGCCGCGCGGTGATGCGGTCGCTGCCGCGCCCCTCGATCCCGATCATCATCAGCCCGCGCACCGGCGCCTCGGACACATCCGCGCGGGTCAGCACGATGAAGCCCGCGATCTCGCCCGCCGCCTTCAGCCGCTCGAGCCGGCTGCGCACCGTGGCGCGGCTGACCCGCAGCCGCTCGGCCAGCTCGGAAATCGGCGCCCGCCCGTCGCGGCGCAGCTCGGCGATCAGCCCGTGGTCGAGATCGTCCATAATGGTGGCCTTACCTGCCAGTTTGGTTGAACTTCTGTGCAAATTAGCCAAAGATCCGGTTGAAGTCACCACCAGGCGGCAGGAATTTCCGTCAAAGAAGGAGAGCGGAATGAGCAGAATTTCCCTTGTCGGCGCGCCCATCGACTCTGGCCAGCGCCGCCGCGGTTGCCTGATGGGGCCGGCCGCCTATCGCGTCGCCGGCATCGAGCGGGTGCTGGCCGAACTGGGCCACGCGGTCACGGATCTGGGCGATGTTTCGCTGGCCGGCCTGCCGCAGGCCGAATGCCCGAACCCCGCCGTGGACCAGCTGCCCGAGACCCTGGCCTGGACCGCCGCCCTGCGCGAGCGGGTGGCAGGCGTGCTGGGCGCCGGCGGCATGCCGGTGGTGCTGGGCGGCGATCACAGCCTGGCGCTGGGGTCGGTCGCGGGGGCGGCGGAACATGCCGCCGCGGCCTCGCGTCCGCTGTTCCTTTTATGGCTGGACGCGCATAGCGATTTCCACACGCCGCTGACCACCGAATCCGGCAACCTGCACGGCACGCCCGTCGCCTATATCGCCGGCCGGCCGGGTTTCGAGGCCTTTCCGCCCTTTCCGGCGCCGGTGCCGCAGCAGAATATCTGCATGTTCGGCATCCGCTCGGTCGACGAGGCCGAACTGGCCGCGCTGCGCGAAACCGACATCATCGTCAACGACATGCGCGTGCTGGACGAACGCGGCATCGTCGCGCCCTTGCGCGAATTCCTCGACCGGGTGCGGGCCGAGAACGGCATGCTGCACGTGTCGCTGGACGTCGATTTCCTCGATCCGTCCATCGCGCCGGCCGTCGGCACCACCGTCCCCGGCGGCACCACCTTCCGCGAGGCGCATCTGGTCTGCGAACTTCTGCACGAATCCGGGCTGATGACCTCGCTGGACCTGGTCGAGCTGAATCCCTTCCTGGACGATCGCGGCCGCACGGCGCGGCTGATGGTGGACTTGGCCGGCTCGCTTTTCGGCCGCCGGGTCTTTGACCGTCCTACCCGCAGCTTTCACTGAGTATCCAAATGCTGAAACCCTCCGAAACCGCCTATGTCCCCTTCGTCAGCGTCGAGAACATGATGCGGCTGGTGCTGTATGTCGGCGTCGAAAAGATGCTGGCCGAGCTGGCCGCCGAGATCGAGCGCGACTTTGCCCGCTGGCCCTTGTTCGACAAGACGCCCCGCGTCGCCAGCCATTCCGATATCGGCGTCATCGAGCTGATGCCGACCTCGGACGGCGAGACCTATGGTTTCAAATACGTCAACGGCCATCCCTCGAACACCCGGCAGGGCTTGCAGACGGTGACGGCCTTCGGGCTTCTGGCCGATGTGGCGACCGGCTATCCGCTGATGCTGTCGGAAATGACCATCCTGACCGCGCTGCGCACGGCAGCGACCAGTGCCATGGCGGCGAAATGGCTGGCGCCCCAGGGCGCGACCACCATGGCGATGATCGGCAATGGCGCGCAGGCCGAATTCCAGGCCCTGGGATTCAAGGCGATCTGCGGCATCGCCGAGGTGCGGCTCTATGACATCGACCCTGCGGCGACGGCGAAATGCGCCCGCAACCTTGCCGGCCGCGGGCTGAAGGTCGTGGCCTGCCGATCGGCCGAAGAGGCGATCATGGGCGCGCAGATCGTCACCACCTGCACCGCCGACAAGCAATATGCCACCATCCTGACCGACAACATGGTCGGCAGCGGCATCCATATCAACGCGGTCGGCGGCGACTGCCCCGGCAAGACCGAGCTGCACCGCGACATTCTTCTGCGCGCCGGCATCTTCGTCGAATACCCGCCGCAGACCCGGATCGAGGGCGAGATCCAGCAGCTTTCCCCCGACCACCCGGTCACCGAACTGTGGCAGGTCATCGCCGGGCAGGCGCAGGGCCGCACGGATGCGCGCCAGATCACGCTTTTCGACAGCGTCGGCTTCGCCATCGAGGATTTCTCGGCACTGCGCTATGTCCATTCGCGGCTGAAGGAATCGGGCCTGTTCCAGCGGCTCGACATGATCGCCGACCCGGACGATCCGCGCGATCTTTTCGGCATGATCCTGCGGGCCGAGGCGGCCAAGGCCGCCTGAGGCGCTTGCGGCCCCGTCCATGGGGCCGCTAAACGCGCCCCATCATGTCCCCGGAGGTTTCCATGACGCCCGTTTTCCCCGGCATCCGCATCGACGCGGCCGAGCTTCGGCTGGTGCGCCTGCCCCTGCTGACGCCTTTCGTCATCTCGACCGGCACCATGACGGAAAAGCTGTTCCCGCTGCTGGTGCTGCGCGGCGAAGGGCTGGAAGGCTACGCCGAGGGCGTCATGGACCCGCTGCCCGACTATCTGGAAGAAACCCTGCCCGGATCGCTGGCCTTTCTGCGCCAGGCGGTGCTGCCGCAGCTGGTGGGCCGCCGTTTCGACAGCCCGGCGGCGCTGGCGGCGCTGCTGGACCCCTGGCGCGGGCATCGCATGGCCAAGGCCATGGTGGAAATGGCGCTGTGGGACCTGTGGGCCAAGGCGCTGAATCTGCCCTTGTCGGCGGCGCTTGGCGGCGTGCGCGATGCGGTCGAGGTCGGCGTCAGCCTTGGCATCGCCGACATTCCGACCACGCTCGACCGGGTGCGGGTTGCGGTGGAGGCCGGCTATCGCCGCGTCAAGCTGAAGATCAAGCGCGGCCATGACACGGCCTTGCTGGCGGCCGTCCGGGCGGAATTCCCCGACACAAAGCTGACCGTGGACGCCAATACCGATTACCGGCTGGGCGGCCTGCCGCTGTTGAAATCCATGGACGCCTTCGGCCTCGACTATATCGAGCAGCCGCTGGCCTATGACGACATCCACGACCATGCCCGCCTGCAGGCGCAGATGCTGACGGCGATCTGTCTCGATGAAAGCATCCGCTCGGCCACCGATGCACGGCGGGCGCTGGTCGCGGATGCGGCGCGGGTCGTCAACATCAAGGTCGGGCGCGTCGGCGGCTTTGGCCAGGCCCGCGCCATCCACGACCTTTGTGCGGCCTTCGACGTGCCGGTCTGGTGCGGCGGCATGCTGGAATCCGGCATCGGCCGGGCGCAGAACATCCACCTGGCGAGCCTGCCGAATTTCACCAAGCCGGGCGATACCTCCTCCGCCAGCCGCTATTTCCGCCGCGACATCGTCGAGCAGCCGCTGGAGGCCGAGGCCGGGCTGATGGCCGTGCCGCGTCACGGGCCGGGCCTGGGCGTCACGCTGGACCGCGCCTATCTCGCCCAGGTCAGCGACGCGCCCGAGGTGTTTGCCGCATGACGGTGGCGATCCGCGAACTCGACGGGCTGGCCGAGCTGAAACGCTCCGAGGATCTGCAACGCGCAGTCTGGGGTCAGGGCGACCCGGCCGACAACGCCGACCTGATGCTGGCGATCCAGCACGAGGGCGGGCTGGTCGCCGGCGCCTTCGACGGCGCGGACATGCTGGGCTTTCTCTTCGCCTTTCCCTCGGCCACGCCGGGGGTGCAGCATTCGCACCGGCTGGCGGTGCTGCGCCGGGCGCGCGGGCTGCGGCTGGGGGTGCGGTTGAAATGGTTCCAGCGCGACTGGTGCCTCAAGCGCGGCATCCGGCTCGTGCGCTGGACCTATGACCCGCTGCGCGCGGTCAATGCCGGGCTGAACGTGGCGGCGCTGGGGGGCGTCTCGACCACCTATCTGCCGGATTACTACGGCGCGATGGAGGGGATCAATGCCGGACTGCCCTCGGACCGGCTGATGCTGGACTGGCAGCTCAGCAGCCCCGGCGTGGCCGCCCGCGCCGAAGGGGCCGCCGCGCCCGCGCCCTTCGTGCAGCGCCGCGTGCCGATCCCGCGCGACCTGGACGCGCTGCTGCGCGCGGCGCCCGACCAGGCGCTGGCGGCACGCATGGAACTGCGCGCCGCGCTGACCGAAGGTTTCGCCGCCGGCTTGGGCATCATCGGTTTCGATACGGAAAAGGCGGAATATTGGCTGGGCTGAGGCCCGGCGCCGCGAGGACAAGGAGGGAGGAACAGATGGCCGAGATGCCAAGCCTAGGACAGCGCCTGATGCGGCGAAAGCCGGTCGAGCAATTCGTGATCCAGTCGCAGGCGCATGGCGGCGAATTGCGCCGCAGCATCACGCTGTTCCAGCTGACCATGTTCGGCGTCGGCGCCACCATCGGCACCGGCATCTTCTTCGTCCTGGCCGAGCAGGTGCCGGTCGCGGGGCCGGCGGTGCTGGTCTCGTTCCTGATCGCGGGCCTGGCCGCCGGGCTGACCGCGCTTTGCTATGCCGAGATGAGCTCGATGATCCCGGTCTCGGGCTCCAGCTACTCCTATGCCTATGCCACCCTGGGCGAGGGGCTGGCCTTCATGGTCGCGGCCTGCCTGGTGATGGAATACGGCGTCTCGGCCGGCGCGGTCGCGGTCGGGTGGAGCGAATATCTGCACAATCTCCTGATGATCACCACCGGGCTGGAACTGCCCCGCGCGCTGCTGCACGCGCCCCTGGTGGCCGAGGGCTATGCGCTGCATTTCGGCGGCGACGGCATTATCAACCTGCCGGCGGCGATCCTGGTGTTCCTGTGCTGCATCCTGCTGACGCGCGGCTCGCGGGAATCGGCGCGGGCCAATGCCATCATGGTGCTGGTCAAGCTGGGCGTGCTGGCGCTGTTCATCGCCATCGCCTTCTCGGCCTATGATCCGCAGAACATGGCGCCCTTTGCCCCGCATGGCTTTGCCGGCGTCAGCGCCGCGGCGGGATCGATCTTCTTCACCTTCGTCGGGCTGGACGCGGTCTCGACCGCCGGCGAAGAGGTCGAGAACCCGCGCCGCAACCTGCCCTTGGCGATCATCCTGGCGCTGGTGATCGTCATCAGCTTCTATCTGCTGGTGGCGCTGGCGGCACTGGGTGCCCAGCCGCAGGCCGCCTTCGAGGGGCAGGAGGCCGGGCTGTCGGTGATCCTGCAGAACGTCACCGGCTCGGCCATCCCCTCGGTGATCCTGTCGGCGGGGGCGGTGGTCTCGGTCTTTTCGGTGACGCTGGTGGTGCTTTACGGCCAGACCCGCGTGCTTTTCGCCATGTCGCGCGACGGCATGCTGCCGCCGATCTTTTCGCGGGTGAACCCGCATACGCTGACGCCGACCGCAAACACCGTCATCGTGGCCTGCTGCGTCGCGGCCATCGCGGCCTTCCTGCCCTCGGCGGTGCTGTGGGACCTGACCTCGATGGGCACGCTGGTCGCCTTTACCGTGGTTTCGGCCGGGGTCATCATCCTGCGCTATCAGCGGCCCGACGCGCATCGCGGCTTTCGCGTGCCGCTGTTCCCGCTGCTGCCGATCCTCAGCATCGTCTCGTGCCTCTACCTGATCTCCAGCCTGTCCTCGATCGTCTTCAAGCTGACGGCGATCTGGGCGGTGCTGGCGGCGGTGCTGTACCTGACCTACTCGGCGCGCAATTCGGCGTTGGAGCGGGGCGGCGACGCCGTGATGGATGCCGCGGAATGAAGACGTTCCTGGTCGGTCACTCGGCGGACAAGGGCGGGGCCGAGGCGCTGCGGCTGGCCGCCACGCTGGCACGGGCGGGGGGCGGGCGGGTGGTCGCGGCGGTGATCCTGCCGCAGACCTGGGACCACCCCTCGCCGGCTATGGTCGACGCGGAATATGCCGCCTTCCTGGAGCGCCATGCCGCGCGCACCCTGGCTGCCGCGCGGGCGGCAATGCCGCCGGACGTGCCGGCGGAATACCTGGCGCGGCACGGCGCCTCGACCGCCGCCGGGCTGCTGGCGCTGGCCGAGGAGACCGATGCCGACGCCATCGTGCTGGGTTCGTCGCGCAAGGCGCCGATGGCGCGCTTCCAGGAAGGCGTCGTCGCCAGCGAGATCCTGCGCAGCGCCCAGGTGCCGGTGGCGCTGGCGCCGCGCGGCTATGACGCGCTGTCGGGCGGCGTGTCGCGGGTGACCTGCGCGCTGTCCGCCTCGGAGCATTCCATCGCCCTGGCCCGGCGCGCCGGCCAGATCGCGGCGGGGTTCCACGCGGCCCTGCGGCTGGCCACCTTCATCGTGCGCGACCGACAGATGTATCCCAGCGATGCGGGCTATGACGCCGAGAACCTGGTCGCGAACCAGTTCCGCCGCCAGGCCCATGCCCTGCACGACCGCATCCGCACCGACTGGCCGGACGAGGCCTTGCCGGAGTGCGTTCTGGGCGACGGGCGCAACTGGCGCCAGGCGGTCGGCGCGCTGGACTGGCGGCCGGACGAGCTGCTGGTGATCGGCTCCAGCGGGCTGGGCGGGCTGATGCGGGTCTTTGTCGGCTCGAACTCGGGCAAGATCCTGCGCCACGCCCCGGTGCCGCGCCTGATCGTGCCAAGGCTGACGGCCTGAGCATCGGCCATCACGCCGGCGTGAGCTTCTGCTGGGCCGGGCCAGACGCTGCTGCGCTATGGCAGTCATGGTGCAATCGGGCCTGGACATGGCCGGCGTCAGCCGCGACGGTGGCCTGGCGTGTCGTCGGCTTCGCGCAATCGGGCAGCATGCAGATGGACGCGGTGCAGGACGACCGCATCTATCTGGCGCCCAGCCTGACAAGCCCTGCGAACCGACCAAGGCCGAGCAATACGAGATCGGGGTGAAATACCAGCCGCCGGGCTCGGACGCGCTGCTGACCGTCCGGGCCTATCGCATCGCGCAGCAGAACCTGCTGACCACCGACCCCGAGCACCCGGATTTCTCGCGCCAGACCGGCGAGGTGCGTATGCTCTGCGCAACGACGCGCTGCCGGCCGCCGACCTGTCGCTGGGCTATGACTTCGGCGTCCGCAACCCGGCGCTGGAGGGGCTGAAGCTCGACCACCGCCCGGAACCTGGGCGCGGGCGAACAGACGCAATGCACGGCCTGGGCCGATCACTCGGCCGCCGGGGCCTTGACCGGACGGCGCACGGTCGGACGGCGCACCAGCGGCTCCTGGCTGCGCTCGGCCGCGCGCTGGACGGCGGCATCGAATTCCTCGGGCGTCGCATCCTGCCACAGGCCGGCGTCGGCGATCAGGCCCAGCTCGGCCAGGCGCTGCGCCAGGCGCGGCTGGTCGAGCTCGCCCCAGGTGACATGGTTCGCGATCTTTTGCCGCTCGGGCATCCAGTCGGCGACCAGTTCGTCGATGACTTCGGGCCGGCGGCCGGTGAAGCCGGCAAGATGCTCGACGATATGGTGATAGGCGGGATGGTTGCGGCGCAGGATGATGCAGGCCTGCTGGTCGGGATTGGCGACGAAGCCCAGCATGTGGAAGGCCGAGCTGTCCAGCCCGACGATGCGCCTGGCGCCCTTGAAGATCGACAGCTGCTCGCGGATCGACAGTTTCTCGGGGTAGACCGGGGTATAGCCCTGGGCGATCAGGTTGTCCTCGACCAGCTGCTCGTTGATGATGCCGCCCTTGCCGCCGAAGCGGGTGCGCGAGACATAGACGTTTTCCAGCCCGCCCGGCTCGATCGGGGCGAAGGCGTCGCGGATGAAGCTGCGGAATTCCTCGGTCCCGGCCGAGATCCGCCCCAGGCCGAAGCCCTGGCCGGCGACGACCAGTTCTTCCACCCGCGTCGGTTCGCGCAGGATGCGGACCGGCAGGTCGGGCAGGGTCAGCTCGATCAGCTCCTTCTGGTAGGAGACGAAGTCGCGCAGCCGGCTGTGGCGCGGGGTGAAGATGACGCTTTCCACGCCCTCGGCGCGCGCGGCCCAGAGCCGCGACAGGGTCTCGACCAGGAAATGGCCGAAATGGCCGAAATAGATCCCGGCCCAGAGATGCCGCCCGGCCAGCGTGGTGGTGGGCTCGGGCGCCTGGGTCAGCGGCAGCGTCACCCGGGCGCCGTCGCGCCAGGTCGTGGCCTCGGCCACGTCGCCGTCGCACCAGACGCCGGGGATGTCCTGATGCGTCTCGGCCGGGCAGACCAAGGCGTTGCGCAGGTTCAGGATCTGCCGCGACCAGCCGCCGTCGGGAAGGGGTTCGTGAATCATGTTCAGCTCTGCAAAGGGTCACGTCAGGGTGATGGCCCTTCAGACCATGTGCCGCCGTCCGAAGCAAGCCGCGCCGCTGCTGGCCTGGCGATCCGCCATGGCGGAAACCGTTCCGGTTCGGGGCGGGGTATCGCGGCAAAGCCGTGATCATTTCCCGCGATCGGGCATTTCTGGAATGCTGTTCCGCGCCGCCGCCTTCGCGGCGCCGGCCAAGCCCCGTTAACCAGCCCGGCGGTTTTCGCGGCGGCGCGGTTTCGCGGCCACGTTTCGGGCCACCGCCCCCGTCTGTGGCACGGGCGGCGGGGTATTTCGAAAACGGAAAGCCGCGGACCGGGGCGTCAACTGAGGTGGAAGTTCTGCTCGACCACCGCCTCCATCGAGACATGGCTGGAGGTGCTGTTCACATGCGGCAGGGTCGAGATCTTTTCCGCGAGGATCCGGCGGAAATGCGCCATGTCGCGCGAGCGGATCTTGAGCAGATAGTCGAAGCCGCCGGCGATCATGTAGCACTCCTCGACCTCGGGGATGGCGCGGGCGGCGGTGTTGAACTGCTGCAGCGCCGCCTCGCGCGTGTCGTTCATCCGCACCTCGAGATAGGTCACGTTGGTCAGGCCCAGCTTCATCGGCGACAGGATGGCACGATAGCCGGTGATCAGGCCGATCTCCTCGAGATGCCGGATGCGCAGCGCGACGGGCGTCTTCGACAGGCCGACCTTGCGCGCCAGTTCCGCCACCGGGATGCGCGCGTTCTGCGTCAATTCGGCCAGGATCCTGCGATCCACGGCGTCGAGTGCATGATCCATCCTGAAACCTGCCCCAAAAATGTTCTCTTCGCCTAGCAGATAGCATGACTTCGGACGCATCGACCAGCATCCTTGTGGTAAACCACGCGCATCGGATCAAGGAGATCGGCATGTCCTCTGTCAGCCCCCGGGTGTTTTCCCGCCAAGCCAAATTCGCGGACGAATCCGCGCTGCTCGAGGGGCTGGTCGCGCAGGCGGGGCTGGACGCCGGCCAGCGCGCCGCCATCACCCGCCGCGCCGCCGATCTGGTGCGCCGCATCCGGGCCGAGGCCAAGCCTTCGATGATGGAGCATTTCCTGGCCGAATACGGGCTGTCGACGCGCGAGGGCGTGGCGCTGATGTGCCTGGCCGAAGCCATGCTGCGCGTCCCCGACCGCCAGACCATCGACGCGCTGATCGAGGACAAGATCGCGCCCTCGGACTGGGGCAAGCACCTGGGCGAGGCGACCTCGTCGCTGGTCAACGCCTCGACCTGGGCCCTGATGCTGACCGGCAAGGTGCTGGACGACGACCAGGCCGGCACCTTGCGCCGCATGGTGCGCCGGCTGGGCGAGCCGGTGATCCGTTCCGCCGTCGGCCGCGCCATGAAGGAGATGGGCCGGCAGTTCGTGCTGGGCCAGACCATCGACGACGCGCTGGTCCGCGCCCGCAAGCGCGAGGCGCAGGGCTTCACCTACAGCTACGACATGCTGGGCGAGGCGGCGATGACCGGGGCGGACGCCGCGCGCTATGACCGCGCCTATGCCGATGCCATCGCCTCGATCGCCAGGGCCTGCGACAAGGGCTCGGTCGAGGCCAATCCGGGCATCTCGATCAAGCTCTCGGCGCTGCATCCGCGCTATGAGGTGGCGCAGGAAGCGCGCGTCATGGCCGAACTGGTGCCGGTGGTGCTGCGGCTGGCGCAACAGGCCAAGGCCGGCGGCATGGGCATGAACATCGACGCCGAGGAGCAGGACCGGCTGGTCCTGTCCTTGAAGGTCATCGAGGCGGTGCTGTCGGACCCCTCGCTCGCCGGCTGGGACGGCTTCGGCGTGGTGGTGCAGGCCTATGGCAAGCGCGCCGGGCAGGTGATCGACTGGCTGCATGCGCTGGCCACCCGGCTGGACCGCCGCATCATGGTGCGGCTGGTCAAGGGCGCCTATTGGGACAGCGAGATCAAGCGCGCCCAGGTCGAGGGCCTGCCGGGCTTTCCGCTGTTCACCAGCAAGGTCGCGACCGACGTCAGCTATATCGCCAATGCCCGCAAGCTGATCGGCTATGCCGACCGGATCTATCCGCAATTCGCCACCCATAACGCCCAGACCGTCGCCGCAATCCTGGAGATGGCGGGCGACATCCGCTTCGAGTTCCAGCGCCTGCATGGCATGGGCGAGCGGCTGCACGACATCGTGCTGCGCGACTATAACGGCCGCTGCCGGATCTATGCGCCGGTCGGCGCGCATCGCGACCTTCTGGCCTATCTGGTGCGCCGCCTGCTGGAGAACGGCGCGAACAGCAGCTTCGTGAACCAGATCGTCGACGAATCGATCACGCCCGAGGAGGTCGCCCGCGACCCCTTCGACGCGCTGGCCGAGGCGCGCCCGCCGCGCGGCCTGCTGGCGCCCGCTGCACTTTACGGCGACGAGCGGCCGAACTCGCAGGGCTTCGATCTGTCGGACGAAGAGGTGCTGGCGGCGATCTTTGCCGCCCGCGACGGCGCCATTCCGGATGCGCAGCCGCTGACGGTCCGCGAAGCCTCGGGACAGGTGCAGGACGTGCTGAACCCGGCGACGGGCGAGGCCATCGCGCAGGTGCTGATGGTCGATGCCGCGACCGCGACGCGGGCCATCGACGATGCCCGGGTCTGGGAGGCGCCGGCGTCCGAGCGTGCCGCCGTCCTGCGCCGCGCCGCCGATCTTTACGAGGCAAACGCCGGTCCGATTCTGGGCGTGCTGGCGCGCGAGGCCGGCAAGTCGCTGGCCGATGCCGTGGCCGAGCTGCGCGAGGCCGTGGATTTCCTGCGCTATTACGCCGCCGAGGGCGAGGCGAGCCCGCAGGGCCCGCGCGGCATTATCGGCGCGATCAGCCCGTGGAACTTTCCGCTGGCGATCTTCTCGGGCCAGATCGCGGCGGCGCTGATGGCGGGCAATGCCGTCATCGCCAAGCCCGCCGAGGCGACGCCGATCATCGCCATGCTGGGGGTCCAGCTGCTGCACCAGGCCGGCGTGCCGGCGGCGGCGCTGCAACTGCTGCCCGGCGCCGGCCGCGTGGTCGGCGCGGTGCTGAGCGCCGACCCGCGCATGGCGGGGCTGGTCTTTACCGGCTCGACCGCGACGGCGCAGACCATTGCGCGCAGCATGGCGGCGAACCTCGCCCCCGGCACGCCGCTGGTCGCGGAAACCGGCGGGCTGAACGCCATGGTGGTCGATTCCACCGCGCTGCCCGAGCAGGCGGTGCGCGACATCGTCAACGGCGCCTTCCGCAGCGCCGGCCAGCGCTGCTCGGCGCTGCGCTGCCTTTACGTGCAGGAGGATATCGCGCCGCATCTGATCGAGATGATCAAGGGCGCCATGGACGAGCTGGTCGTGGGCGATCCGTGGGATCTGGCGAGTGATGTCGGCCCGGTGATCGACCCGGCGGCGCAACGCGGCATCCTCGACTATGTCGCCGCCCGGCAGGACCGGGTGCTGCATCGGCTGGCGGCGCCGGAGCGCGGCTTCTTCGTCGCCCCGACGCTGATCGGGGTGCGCGGCATCGCCGATCTAGAACGCGAGGTCTTCGGCCCGGTGCTGCATGTCGCGACCTTCAAGGGCGACGAGTTGCCCAAGGTCATCGCCGACATCAACGCCCGCGGCTTCGGCCTGACCTTCGGCCTGCACACCCGCATCGACAGCCGCGTGCAGGAGGTCTCGGACGCGATCCACGTCGGCAATATCTATGTCAACCGCAACCAGATCGGCGCCGTGGTCGGCAGCCAGCCCTTTGGCGGCGAGGGGCTGTCGGGCACCGGACCCAAGGCCGGCGGGCCGCGCTATGTGCCGCGCTTCTTCGCGCCGCAGCCGCCGGCCGCCATCGGCATGGAATGGAAGGGCCCGGCGGATGAGACCCGCCTGCGCGCCGCGCTGGCCTCGGCCGCGCCGCGCCGCATCGAAGAGCGGCTGATGCCGGGCCCGACCGGAGAGCTGAACCGCCTTTCGGCCCACAGCCGCGCGCCGGTGCTGTGCCTGGGTCCGGGCCGGGCGGCGGTGGCGGCGCAGGTCACCGCGGTCGAGCGGCTGGGCGGCAATGCCGTCGCCGTCGACGGCGCGTTGCCGGCCGCGTCGCTGACCGGGCTTCAGGGCATCTCGGCGGTGCTGTGGTGGGGCGACGCCGCGCATGGCCGCGCCTATGCCGAGGCGCTGGCGGCGCGCGAGGGCGAGATCGTGCCGCTGATCGCGGCGATGCCCGACCTGGCCCATGTCGCGCATGAGCGCCACCTCTGCGTCGATACCACGGCGGCGGGGGGCAACGCGGCGCTGCTGGCGGGCTGACACGGCACGGGCGGCCCGGTTTTTCCGGTGCCGCTCGCCGGCCGACCGGGCTATGCTCGGCGGCAGGCAGAGCAAGGGCGGCGCGCATGGACAGATTCCGCATGCAGATCACCGGCCAGTGCCATTGCGGCGCGGTCGGCTATCGCGCCGTGATCGACCCCGAGGCGGTGTCGATCTGCCATTGCACCGATTGCCAGCGGCTGACCGGCTCGGCCTTTCGGCTGACGGTCCGGGCCCGGGCGCAGGATTTCACCCTGACCGGGACGGCGCCCCGCTGCTATCTCAAGCACGGCGACAGCGGCGCCAAGCGGTTCCAGTATTTCTGCGGCGACTGCGGCGCGCCGATCTATACCACGGGCGAGGGCGAGGCCGCGCAGATCGTCGGCATCCGCGCCGGGACCATCGATCAGCGCGCGCAACTGGTGCCGCGATCCCAGATCTGGGGCCGATCCCGGCTGCCCTGGCTGGAGCAGCTGAACGCCATTCCCTGCAACGACAGGGAATAGCGTCCGGCACGCCTCAGGCGCCGGCCGAGACCGAAATCGCGCGTTTCAGCGACAGCTGCCCGACCGGACGGCCCTGGGCGTCCTCGACCCCTAGCGCCTGCACGCCGCGGCCCATCATGTCGCGCAGCGCCTCGGTCAGGGTCACGTCGGCGCGGATCGTCGCCTCGGGCGTGGTGCCGTTCAGCGGCTCCATCACCGAGCCGACCTGGACCACCTTGCCGCGATCGACGTGCTGGACGAAATTCGTCACGTAATCGTCGGCCGGGTTCAGCACGATATCCTGCCCGGTGCCCTGCTGGATCACCGAACCGTCGCGCAGCAGCGCGATGCGGTCGCCGATGCGCAGCGCCTCATCGAGGTCGTGGGTGATGAAGACGATGGTCTTGCGCACTTCCTTCTGCAGGTCCAAAAGCACCGTCTGCATGTCATAGCGGATCAGCGGGTCCAGCGCCGAATAGGCCTCGTCCATCAACAGGATCGGCGCGTCATTGGCCAGCGCACGCGCCAGGCCCACCCGCTGCTGCATGCCGCCCGACAGCTGCGCCGGATATTTTGCCTCGAAGCCCTTCAGCCCGACGCGCTCGATCCAGCGCATCGAGACCTTGTTGCGGGCCGCGGAATCGAGGCCCTGCACCTCGAGCCCGTAGCCCACGTTGTCCAGCACGGTGCGATGCGGCAGCAACGCGAATTTCTGGAACACCATGGCGGTCTTGTGGCGGCGAAAGGCGCGCAGCTCGTCCGGGGACATCTTCACCACGTCCTGGCCCTCGACCAGAATCTGGCCCGCCGTGGGGTCGATCAGCCGGTTGATGTGGCGGATCAGCGTCGACTTGCCCGAGCCTGACAGCCCCATCACCACCTGGATGGCGCCTGCGGGGATGCTGATGTTGATGTCGCGCAGGCCCAGCACATGGCGGTGCTTCTCGTTCAGCTCCTGCTTGGTCATGCCGCGGTTGACCGCGTCGATGAACGTGGCGCCGCGCGGGCCGAAGATCTTGAACAGGTTCCGGATCTCGATGCCGATGGGATCAGACATGGCTGCCTCCGCGATGCTTTTGCAGCCGGTGGCCCCAGGCCTGGCTGATGCGGTCGAACAGGATGGCGATGCCGACGATGGCCAGGCCGTTGAACAGCCCGAGCGTGAAATACTGGTTCGAGATCGCCTTCAGCACCGGCTGGCCCAGGCCCTGCACGCCGATCATCGAGGCGATGACGACCATGGCCAGCGCCATCATGATGGTCTGGTTGATGCCCGCCATGATGGTGGGCAGCGCCAGCGGCAGCTCGGCCTTGACCAGGCGCTGCCATTTCGAGGAACCGAAGGCGTCGGCGGCCTCCAGCACCTCGCCATCGACCTGGCGGATGCCGAGATTGGTCAGGCGGATCATCGGCGGGATGGCATAGATCACCACCGCGATCAGCCCCGGCACCTTGCCGATGCCCAGAAGCATGACCACCGGGATCAGGTAGACGAAGCTGGGCATGGTCTGCATCACGTCGAGGATCGGGTTCACGAAGGCCTGCACCCGGTCCGAGCGCGACATCAGGATGCCGATCGGCAGCCCGACCGCGATGGCCAAGAGCGTCGAGGTCAGGATCATCGAGATGGTCTTCATCGTATCGGCCCACATGCCGAAGATGCCGATCAGGCACAGGGTCACGATGCTGGCGATGACGATCTTGAGGCTGCGGCTGGCGAACCAGGCAATGGCGGCGACCACGGCCAGGATGATCGGCCAGGGGGTGTTGGTCAGCAGGTTCTCGGACCAGATCAGGAACACGCGCAGCGGCTCGAACAGGCCCTCGATGGCGTCGCCGTAGCTGCGGGTGAAAGAGCGGAAGCCATCGTCGATGACCTTCTTCAGATCACGGAGGAAACCGTCATCCAGCTGGGGAAACTCGTTGAACCAAGCCATGGCGACCTTTCGATGGGGGGCTAGGACGAAGAAGGCGCGGGACCGCCGGGGCGGCCCCGCGCGGGGCTCAAAGCGCCGCCTTGATCTTTTCGGCCGCTTCCGGGCTGACCCATTCGGTCCACATCTCGGGGTGGTCCTTGAGGAACTGGCGCGCGCCATCCTCGCCCGTGGCCTGGTTGTCGGTCATCCACGCCATCAGCTGGTTCACGGTGTCATTGGTCCAGCTGCGCTTCTTGAAATAGTCCAGCACGCCCGCGTCGGTCTTGTCGGCAAAATCCTTCGAGACCAGGGTGAAGACGTTGTCGCGCGGGAAGGCGTTCGGCTTCGGGTCGGTGCATTCCGCGACCGAGGTGCAGCGCTTCCATTCCGCCATGTCGTTCGGCACGCCGAAATCGACCGGCACCATGTCGTATTTGCCCAGCATCGAGGTCGGCGACCAGTAGAAGCCCAGCCACGGCGCCTTCTGCTCATAGGCCCGGGCCATCGAGCCGTCGAGCCCGGCCGCCGAGCCGGTGTCGACCAGGGTGAAGCCCTTGCCCTCGACGTCGAAGGCCTTGGCGAGCTGCGTGGTGATGATGGTGCCGCCCCAGCCCTGCGGGCCGTTGTAGATCGCGCCCTTCGACGGATCCTCGGGCGCCGGGAACAGCTCGGGGTGGGCGAGGATCTCCTCGATCTTGTTCAGGTTCGGATGTTCGTCCAGCATGTAGCGCGGGATGTACCAGCCCTGCTGGCCGCCGTCCGACAGCGAGCGCGCCATCTCGACGATCTTGCCGTCCTTCAGCCCGCCGGCGACGACTTCGGGCACCAGGTCGACCCAGGCTTCCGGCACCACCTCGGGCTGGCCCTTCTCGACCAGCGAGGTGATGGCCGGCACGGTGTCGCTGGTGGTGATGTCGACGCTGCAACCATAGCCGTTGTTCAGGATGAACTGGTCGAGGTTGGCCAGCACCTCGGCGCTTTGCCAGTTCATGCTGGCGATGGTGAACGAGCCGCAATCGGCCTGCGCCATGGTCGAGAACCCTGCCGCCGGGATGGCGGCGGCGATGGCGAATGCAAGTTTTTTCATTGTTTTTTCTCCCTGTGGCGGCTTGGCTGAGGATCCCCGCGACGCTGCCGCCAGCGCGCCGGGCTCTGGCTATGGGGCTAGGTCGGAGCGGGCGCGACCAGGCGGCGGGCCTTTTCCGTGGCGACTTCAAGCGCGCGCGCGACCGCCTGCGGGAAGCCGGCGGCCTCGGCGGCCTCGATCCCGGCGGCGGTGGTGCCGCGATAGTCGCGATAGGCCGCGACCAGTTCGACCGCGCGCTGCGGCCGGCCCGCCAGCATGGCGGCGCCGCCGCAGACCGCGGCCTCGACCGCGCGCCAGGTGACGGTTTCCGGCACGCCATGGCCGGTCATGAAATCCGCCATGGCCATGGCCATCAGCGCCGGATAGGCGGCGCCCGAGCCGGGCAGGGCGGTCATCAGGTCGATCTGCGCCTCGGCCGGCAGTTCGTCGGTGGTGCCGATGGCGCCCAGGATGCGGCGCACGGCCTCGCGATCCTCGGGGGTGACGCCCGGCGCGGCCCAGAAGGGCGAATAGGAATGGCCGCTTTCGGCGGCGGCATTGGGCATGGCGCGCACGATCCGCCCGCCCGAGGCCGCCAGCAGATCGGCGCCGACCCCGGCCATGAAGGACAGGACCAGCTTGCCTGGCGCCTGCAGCGCCAGGCCGTGCCAGTCCTCGGGGCGGACGGAAACCACGATGACATCCGACAGCGCCGCCAGTTCGGCGACATCGGCGGCCCAATGCGGACGGTGGCCGTGATAGTCGGCGCGCGGACCGCTGCGATTGAGCAGCACCAGCGCCTCGGCCGGGACTACCCGGCCGGACAGCAGGTGCTGCCCAAGGGCCGATCCCAGCCATCCCGTCGCGCCGATGATCCCCACACGCATGTCGTCGATTCCCCGATCTCTGCCAGCTTGCCCCACTTGGCTAACAGATTCGCGCCATATCTGGCAAGAAAATGTTCATGATTGTCTTGTCAGAGTTCATCGCAGACCTTTCCATGGTCATGCAAGAACGGAATCGCGACGATCCTGCACATATCCCCGCCAGATTGCGTTTTCGGAACGATCCTCAGGCAAGGATGCCGCAAAACTACCCCCAATAGGGATGATTTGCGACCCTTTCTTGTAATTTTGCGCCATGCGCGGCGCCCGGGCCGGCCGTCAGCGGCGAAAGCGGGCGGTGAAACGGGCCATTTCGCGCGGCTCGGGCAACTCGTCGGCATAGATCTTGACATAGGTAGGGATGCGGGCCAGCCGGGTCTCGATGTCCTCTTCCGCCTGCATCGAGATATAGCCGATCTGCACCAGATAGATGGTGCGGGCGCGGATGTCGGCCTCGTCCGGGGCGATGCCCCATTTCGCCAGCATCTGCGTCAGCGCCGCGAGCCGGGCCAGGTCAGCGGCCTTGATCCGCGCCGCCACGTTCTCGTCCTGCAGCGACCAGCTGCGCACCGCGAATTCCAGCCGCGAATCGAAGACGCCCGGCGCCAGGAAGCAGGTCAGGACGTTCAGCATCGCCTCGGCCCGGGTCTCGGCATATTGCGTGGTCGAATCGATCAGCGGCCGTGTCGTGCGCAGTTCCCAGCCGTCGAGCAGGGCGGACAGCAGCGCCTCGCGATCCTCGAAGAACCAGTAGAAGCTGGTGCGCGACAGGTTCAGCCGCTTGGCCAGCGGCAGGATCTTGACCGCGTCGATGCCGCTTTCGATCAGCGCCTGATAGCCGGCTTCCAGCCAACCCTCGCGCGACCCTCGCCAGCCCGTTTCGGATGCGTTCGCCTGATCCATGACACTGCTTAGGACGCGCGCGACAACCGAGCAAGGTAAATGTGCAATTTGCGGCGCTTTCGGTTCACCGATGATTTTTTAATTGACACAAGTGAACATTTTCGGATTTTCTCGGGAACAGCACTCCACCCTTCACAGGCAGAGCCATGTCGAACGATCCCCTTCTGCAGCCGTTCCAGCTGAAGCACCTGACGCTTCGCAACCGGATCATGATCACCAGCCACGAGCCGGCCTATCCCGAGGACGGCATGCCCAAGGACCGCTATCGCGCCTATCACGTCGAGCGCGCCAAGGCCGGGGTGGCGCTGACCATGACGGCGGGCTCGGCCTCGGTCTCGCGCGACAGCCCGCCGGTGTTCAACAACATCCTGGCCTGGAAGGACGAGGTCGTCGGCTGGATGAAGCAGCTGGCCGACGAATGCCACGACCACGGCTGCGCGGTGATGATCCAGCTGACCCACCTGGGCCGGCGCACGCGCTGGGACAAGGCGGACTGGCTGCCCGTCGTCTCGCCCAGCCACGAACGCGAGGCGGCGCACCGTTCGTTCCCGAAGAAGATGGAGGACTGGGACATCGCCCGCATCATCGGCGATTATGTCGATGCGGCCGAGCGGATGAAGGCCGCGGGCCTGGACGGGCTGGAATTGCAGGCCTATGGCCACCTGATGGACCAGTTCTGGTCGCCGCTGACCAATGACCTGGACGGCCCCTATGGCGGCAGCCTGGACAACCGGCTGCGCTTTACCTTCGACATCCTGAAGGGCATCCGCGAACGCTGCGGCGAGGATTTCCTGCTGGGCGTGCGCTATACCGGCGACGAATGCCTGCCCGGCGGTTTTGGCGCCGAAGAGGGCATTGCCATCTCGCAAAAGCTCAAGGACAGCGGCCTGGTCGATTTCCTGAACGTGGTGCGCGGCCATATCGACACCGATGCCGGGCTGACCGACGTGATCCCGGTGCAGGGCATGCGCAACGCGCCGCACCTGGAATTCGCCGGCCAGATCCGCAAGGCCACGAATTTCCCGACCTTCCACGCCGCCAAGATCCCCGACGTGCCGACGGCGCGCCACGCCATCGCCGCCGGGCTGGTCGACATGGTCGGCATGACCCGCGCCCACATGGCCGACCCGCATCTGGTGCGCAAGGTCGTCGAGGGCCGCGAGGACGATATCCGCCCCTGCGTCGGCGCGAACTATTGCCTCGACCGCATCTATCAGGGCGGGCTGGCCTTCTGCCTGCACAACGCGGCGACGGGCCGCGAGGAGACCATGCCGCAGACCATCCCGCCGGCCGCGGTGAAAAAGCGCATCACCGTGGTCGGCGCCGGTCCGGGCGGCATGGAAGCTGCCCGCGTCGCCGCCGAGCGCGGCCACGCGGTCACCGTCTTCGAGGCCGCCGACCAGCCCGGCGGGCAGATCCGCCTGACCGCGCTGCAAGAGCGCCGGCGCGAGATGATCTCGATCATCGCCTGGCGCCAGGCCATGTGCGAAAAGCACGGCGTCACCTTCAACTTCAACACCTTCGCCGATGTCTCTGATGTGCTCGCGACCCAACCGGACGAGGTCATCGTCGCCACCGGCGGACTGCCGCATACCGAGGTTCTGCGGGCCGGCAACGAGCTGGTCTGCTCGGCCTGGGACATCCTGTCGGGCGACGTGAAGCCGGGCCAGAACGTGCTCGTTTATGACGACGCCGGCGACCATGCCGCGCTGCAAGCCGCCGACCTGATCGCCGCGACCGGGGCGAAGGTCGAGATCGTCACCCCGGACCGCAGCTTCTCGCCCGAGGTCATGGCGATGAACCTGGTGCCCTATATGCGCAGCCTGCAAAAGCGCGACACCACCTTCACCGTCACCTGGCGGCTGCAATCGGTCGCGCGCGAGGGCAATCGGCTGCGCGCCACGCTGGGCAGCGATTACGGCGGCGTCACCCGCGACCGGCTGGTCGACCAGGTGGTGGTGAACCACGGCATCCGGCCGCTGGACGAGCTGTATTTCGACCTCAAGCCACAATCCTCGAACCTGGGCGAGGTGGATTACGAGGCGCTGACCACCGGCGGCTTGCAGGATGTCCGCAAAAACCCCGAGGGCAAGTTCCGGCTGTTCCGCATCGGCGACGCGGTGGCGGCGCGCAATACCCATGCCGCGATCTACGACGCCTTGCGGCTGGTCAAGGATCTGTAATCGAACGGGACACGGAAAGGGCACGGAATGGAACGACCGCAGGAATTGCAGGATTTCCTGGACATCGCCTTGCCTGCCATGCAGGCGCGGGCAGTCGGTGCGCAGTCGCGGGCCTCGCTGGCCTGGATCGCCAAGGCCGCGGCCACGCCTGCCGCGCCCGGCGCGGCGCCGGCCAGCCAGCCGGTGGTCGAGCGGGTGCTGGAGCCTGCGCTGCACCGCCCGGTCGATCAGGCCGATCTCGCGGCGCTGCTGGCGGCGTTGCGGGCGCTGGCGCCGCGGCTCTGCTGGCGCCGGCGCAGCGGCGATGCCACCGCCGGTCCCGGCTTCGACGAGGGCCACGCCAATGCCATGCTGCTGGGGCCGGGCGGGATCGAGGACCGCCACGACCTGTGGATCGGGCTCAGCCTGCTGGCGCCGGGCATCCGCTATCCCGACCACCAGCACGCGCCCGAGGAAACCTATCTCGTGCTCTCGCCCGGCGATTTCTGGCAGGAAGGCGGCGACTGGTTCCAGCCCGGCGTCGGCGGCAGCTTCTACAATCCGCCGAACATCCTGCATGCCATGAAGGCCGGGGACGAGCCGCTGCTGGCGCTCTGGGCGCTGCGGCCGGAACGCGAGGCGGCCTCGCGCAAGCCGCGGCTTGCAGCGCCCTGAACCGCGGCCGGTCGCGCGCGACCGGCTCGGCAGTCTTGAAGGTGGCGGTCAGGTTCAGCGCCGCCGCCGGCCCTGCGCATCGAGCGACAGTCGGGCCCCCGCGTTCGACCCGCTGGTCGATGACGGCATGGGCGCTGTAGCTCGGGCAGCCTTGCCATCACCGCTTGGGAGTCGGTGACGGTCGGGCCCTTGAGCGCCACGGGTTTGCCGGCCGCGATGTGCGAGGGTTCCTGGTCCGGCTCGGCTTGCGCGCGGGGCCCGGGGGGCTTTGCCCCCCGCGTTTCGTGCACCCCTCGACGGGGTGCGCGAAACGCTCCCCCCAGGATATTTCGGCAAGAAAGAAGCCGGCCGGTCAGGACGCCTTGCGGGTGCCGGGCATCTCGATGTTGATTTCCAGGCTCGACAGGTCGTCGCTGCGTTCCAGCTTGATGTCGACCGCATCGCCGTCGACATCCATGTGGCGGCGCACCACCTCGAGGATGTCGCGCTGCAGAAGCGGCAGGAAGTCGGGGCCGGAATTGCTGGTGCGTTCATGCGCGAGCAGGATCTGCAGCCGCTCCTTGGCGGTCTGCGCCGAACTGGGCTTGCGCGGGCGGAGTGAGAAACCGAACATCTCAGGCCGTCCGTCCCAGCAGCCGCTGGAAGAAGCCGCGCCGCTGTTCGCCGGGGGTCGCCCGCATCTCGATCTGTTCGCCGACCAGGCGGCCGACCGCGTCCAGATAGGCCTTGCCGGCCGGCGATTTCTCGTCCAGCGACACCGGTGTGCCCTCGTTCGAGGCCTTCAGCACCGAGGTGCTTTCCGGGATGATGCCCAGAAGCGGGATGGCCAGGATTTCCAGCACATCCTGCACGCTCATCATCTCGCCATTGGCCGAGCGGGCCGGATCGAATCGGGTCAGCAGCAGCTGCGCCTTGACCGCGCTGTCGTCGCCCTTTTCCGCCAGGAAGGTCTTGGAGTTCAACAGCCCCAGCACCCGGTCGCTGTCGCGCACCGAGGACACTTCGGGGTTGGTCACCACCACCGCCTCGTCGGCGTAATACATCGCCAGATGCGCGCCGCGCTCGATGCCCGCCGGGCTGTCGCAGATGATATAGTCGAATTCCTCGCGCAGCTCGTCCAGCACCGCCTTGACGCCCTCGGTCGTCAGCGCATCCTTGTCGCGGGTCTGCGAGGTCGGCAGGACGTAGAGGTTCTCCAGCCGGCGGTCTTTGATCAGCGCCTGCTTCAGCTTGGCGTCGCCCTGGATCACGTTGATGAAGTCGAAGACCACGCGGCGTTCGCAGCCCATGATCATGTCGAGATTGCGCAGGCCCACGTCGAAGTCGATCACGACCGTCTTTTTGCCGCGTGCGGCCAGCGCGGCGGCGATGGCGGCCGAGGTGGTCGTCTTGCCGACGCCGCCCTTGCCCGAGGTGACAACGATAACCTTGCTCACGAGCGTTTCCTTTCGATCATGGTCATTTCAGCGATTCGATGCGCAGCTTCTCGCCATCCAGCCAGACCTGCACATTGTCGCGGGGGGTGTCGGGACCCAGATTCTCGCTGGTGCGGTAGAGGCCGGCGATGGCCAGCAGCTCGGCATCGAGCGCGTGGCAGAAGATGCGGGCCGAGGTGTCGCCATTGACGCCGGCCAGCGCCCGGCCGCGCAGCCGGCCATAGATGTGGATATTGCCGCTGGCGATGACCTCGGCGCCCGAGCTGACCGAGCCGACGATCACCAGGTCGCCGCGGTCGGCGAAGATCATCTGGCCCGAGCGCACCGGCTGCGTCACCATCCTGGTGGGCTGCGGCGCCTCGCGCACGGGGGCCGGCGCCTCGGGGCGGCTGCCCTGGCGGCTGACGCGGTCCAGGGGCACGTCGCGCCCGCCGGCCAGCGAGATCAGCCCCGCGGCCCGCGCCGCCGCGGCCTGCGCCGCCGTGCCGCTCTGGATGCCGAAGACCGACAGGTTGCGCGCCCGCAGGTCGTCGGTCAGGCGCAGGATCTCATCGACGCTTTCCAGCCCTTCGGCCTGTTCCAAGTCGATGACCAGCGGCGCATTGTCGAAGAACAGCGGCACCTGCGCCAGCCGCGCGTCCAGCGCGTCGAAGAAACCGGCGTCGGGGCGGCCCGACAGATGCAGCGCCACGGCCGTGAAGAAGCGGCCGCGGATCTGGATAGGCTTCAGGGTCGCGACTTTCCGCGTCGCGCTCTTGCCGGGGTGCATTCTGTTCTGCTCGGGCTATGGTCGATTCTGGCTGCGCGCTTGTCCGGCGCGCTTAGGGCTGCCTTCCTAATACGTCGCGGCGGCTGCGTCCATGCGCAACTGCCGCGCCGCGCGATTTCGGCAGAGACACGCCGTCCGGCCCGGGTGCATGGGCGGGAAACCGTCCCCTCTTGCCTTCATGGCCGCTTCTGCCGTCACCTGATCCGAAACCGGCAGGAAGGAATCGCCGCCATGTCTGGCAAGACCCGGAAATATGTCATCGTCCCCGAGGACAACGTCTTCAACGAAGGCATGGAGACCGCGAGCTTCCGGCTGTTTCGCAGCATGCACCAGCGGCTGTTCGGGGGCCGGGGCGCCAGCATCGCCAGCAGCGCCGCGCAGGGGGCCGAGGCGGGCGACCTGTCGCCGACGCGGCCGCCCTTGCGCATCCTCGAGACCGAGGCGGGCCGCATCCGGCTGATCGATTCCATCGGCGAGGATGAGGCCTCGCTGGTCCGCATGACGCCCGAACAGGCGTTCATCCTGCAGCGCGCCTATCCCGGGCTGCGCATCCGGCCCGAACTGCGGCTTTACCCGCTGCGCTTCGGCCAGGTGAACATCATCCGCCAGCAGGCCAAGCCCACCGCCTTCCGCTCGGAAAAGGAACTGGCGCTGCGCTGCGTCGATGCCGCCAGCGGCAAGCCCATCGCCGGGGCGCAGGTCGTGGTGGTGCTGAACCGGCGCCGGGGCTTCGGCATCTCGGACGTGCGCACCGATGCGCAGGGCTGTTTCCGCACCGCGCTGCCGGCCGGGCAGACCCGCATCGACGCCATCATCTGCGCGCCGCTGGCCGGCTATTGGCCGGGCGGGGTGCAGGATGTCGAGGTCGCGCCCCAGGGCGTCACCGAGGTCGAGCTGCCGGTGCCGCCCATCGCCGACGACTTTCCCGATGCGCTGGCCCGCATGGTGGCGCCGTCGGGCAAGGGCGACGGCGAGGGCATCAAGGTCGCGGTCATCGACACCGGGGTCGACCCGGCGCCGGGGCTGAACCTGGTCAAGGGGCTGAACACCACCGGCACCGAGCCGGCGGACGAATGGTTCGGCAATGGCACCGGCCACGGCACCCATGTCGCCGGCATCATCGCCCGCGTCGCGCCCAAGGTGGCGCTGCACGCCTATCGCGTCTTCGAAAAGGGCGACGGCGGCGCCAGCGAATTCGCCATCGCCCGCGCCATCCGCCAGGCGGTCGAGGACGGCTGCGACATCATCAACATGAGCCTGGGCCAGTCCTCCGAGCCGATCTCGATCTCGCGCGAGGTGCGGCGGGCGCGGGCGCTTGGCGTGGTCTGCGTCGCGGCGACCGGCAACGACGGCATGGCGCCGGTGTCCTATCCGGCGCGCTCGGCGGCCGTGCTGGGCGTTTCGGCCGGCGGCGTGCTGGACGCCTGGCCCGAGGGGGCGATCACCGCGCGCAACATCGCCGCCGATCCCGCCCCGGTGGGCGAGCGTTTCTTTGCATCTTTCAGCAATATCGGCCCAGAGGTGGACTTTATCGGGCCGGGCGTTGGTATTATATCTTGGGTCGACGACACGTCGAAAGGGGTGATGGACGGCACCTCGATGGCCTGCCCGGCGGTGGCGGGCCTGATCGCGCGGTTGCTGTCCCGGACCCCCGGGCTGCTGTCGGCCGAGCGCAACCAGCAACGCTCGGACGACATCATCCGGATGGCGAACGAACATGCCCGGCCGATCGGATTCGGCAAGGAATATGAAGGCGCTGGACTGATCGAATAGGTTTTGGCGATGGCTATGGAAAACAAGCGCAACGAATGTTTCGTGCTGGTCTATTCCGACGACCGCGACCCCTCGCGCGAGGAAACGGCCGAGGTTCTGGACCAGTTGCGACCGCTGCCGGCCGAGGAGGTGATTCCCGGCACGATTCGCGTCACCGGCCCGCGGCGCGAGGTGGAACGCTGCACCGGGCCGCTGGCGCATTGGAAGCTGTCACGCGAAAAGGTGTTCCGGCTGAACCCGCCCTACAAGGCGATGCGCTGACCGGCGCGGCGCCGGAAAAATCCCCACGGTCAAAAGACTTGCGGCAAGCCCCGCCTGCCGCCTAACATCGGCCGGCCGGTGCCGTCCTGCCCGGTCCGCGCCGGGGTAGAGGCCGGCTTGGGGGAATCGTATCGTGACGAGTGCCGAGTCCAAGGCGGGAATGCGCGCGCAGCGAGAGATGGTCTCGCTGATGACGGCGCGGGTGCGCGACGCCGCGCTGCGCAAGCCGCATTTCGCCGATGCCGGCACCGACCTGGTGACGCTGTGCCGCGAGATGGCCGCGCGCGGCATCGCCGATGCGCTGGTCCGCGACGGCGACCGGCTGGGCATCTTTACCGCGACCGACCTGGTGGCGGCGCTGGCCGGCGACCGGCCGCCCTCGGCGCTGACGGTGGGCGCGTTCACGCATTTCGACCCCTGGTCGGTGCAGGCGGGCGACCCGCTTTACGACGCCATGCTGTTGATGCTGCGCCACCGCATCCACCGCCTCTTGGTGCGAGAAGGCAGCGAGGTGGTCGGCATCCTGAGCCAGCTCGAGCTGATGGGTTTCCTTGCCAGCCATTCGCACCTGATCGCGGCCGAGGTGGCCCAGGCCGGGGCCATCCCCGATCTCGCCCATGCCGCGGGCCAGGTCGAGGGGCTGATCCGCGTCCTGCATGGCGACGGCGTGCGCATCGAGATCATCGCGGCGCTGGTCGGCGGGCTGAACCGGCAGATCTTTCGCCGGCTGTGGGAATTGCTGGCCCCCGAGGCGCTGCGCGCCAATTCCTGCCTGATCGTCATGGGCAGCGAGGGCCGATCCGAGCAGATCATCCGCACCGACCAGGACAATGCGCTGATCCTGCGCGACGGCTTCGATTTCCCGGGGCTCGACCGCATCACCGAAAGCTTCACCGAGGCGCTGATCGGCTTCGGCTATCCGCCCTGTCCCGGCGGCATCATGCTGAGCCGGCCCTTGTGGTGCCAAAGCGTCCAGGGCTTCGGCGCCGCGCTTTACGACTGGGTGCATGGCAGCGACCCCGAGGGGGCGATGAACCTGGCGATCTTCCTCGATGCGGCGGTGGTGGCGGGGGACGCCGAGCTGCTGGCGCAACTGCGCGCGCGGCTGCGCCGCATCCTGACCGGCGGTGACGGCTTCCATGCCCGCTTCGCCGCGGCGATCCAGCAGTTCGGCAGCACCGCGCAGGGCGGCTGGTGGCGGCGCCTGCCGGGCCTGCGCGGCCCCGAGGCGGCCGAGATCGACCTGAAGAAGCTGGGCATCTTCCCGGTCGTGCACGGAGTCCGGGCGCTGGCGCTGGAATATGGCCTGAGCGCGCAGCCCACGGCCGAGCGGCTGCGGCAACTGGCCGAGGCGGGCCGCATCGACGCCGGGCTGGCGCGCGACCTGACCGATGCGCTGCATTGCATGATGGGGCTGAAGCTCGCCTCGAACCTGGGCCAGATCGCGGCGGGACGTGCACCCGACAACACCATCCGCCCGGCGGGCCTGGGCACGCTGGACCGCCAGGCGTTGCGCGATTCGCTGAACATCGTGCGCGATTTCAAGGCCTGGCTGACGCAGCACTATCGGCTGGACGCGCTGTGAACCGGCGCGACGGCCCGCCCGCCCGGCTGTTGGTGGCGCTGTGCGGCGCGGGGGTGCTGGCGCTGAACTTTCCGCTGCTGCTGATCTTCGACAAGCCGGTGACGGTGCTGGGCCTGCCGCTGCTGCCGGTGGCGCTGTTCGCGATCTGGGCGCTGCTGGTCGGGCTGCTGGCGCTGGTCTCGGGCCGGGATGGCGGCGAATGATCGCGCCGGGCACCGTGCTGGCCGCATCCTTCGGCTATCTGCTGCTGCTGGTCGCGGTCGCGGCCTGGGGCGACCGGCGGGCCGGGCAGGGCCGCTCGCTGGGCGGCAACGGGCTGGTCTATGCGCTGTCCTGGGGGGTCTATTGCTCGGCCTGGACCTATTTCGGCAGCGTCGGCCGCGCGGCCACGGCCGGGGTCTGGTTCCTGCCGATCTATCTTGGCCCGATGCTGGCCATGGCGCTGGCCTGGCTGGTGCTGCGCAAGATGGTGCGCATCGCGCAAAGCTATCGCATCACCTCGATCGCCGATTTCATCGCCAGCCGCTATGGCAAGAGCCCGGGCCTGGCGGCGCTGGTCACCATCATCACCGTCGTCGGCATCCTGCCCTACATCGCCCTGCAGTTGAAGGCGGTCTCGGTCGGCTATGACGTGCTGACCGGCCATGCCGGCGCCCAAGGCGCGCCGTGGTGGCGCGACGGCACGCTTTACATGGCGCTGTCGCTGGCGGGCTTCGCCGTGGTTTTCGGCACCCGCCACCTGGACCTGTCCGAGCGGCACGAGGGCATGGTCGCCGCCATCGCCTTTGAATCGGCGGTGAAGCTGGTGGCCTTCCTGGCGGTCGGGGTCTTCGTGACCTGGGGGCTGTTCGACGGCATGGGCGACATCTGGGCCCGCGCCCGGGAGCATCCGCAGATCGGCGCGCTGCTATCCCTGGGCGGGCCGGGGTTCACCGGCTTTGCCGGGGCGCAATGGTTCGCGCTGACGCTTCTGTCGGCGCTGTCGGTGCTGCTGCTGCCGCGCCAGTTCCAGATGATGGTCGTGGAATGCGGGAACGAGCGGCAGATCCTGCGCGCCTCGTGGCTGTTCCCGGCCTATCTGCTGGCGATCAACCTGTTCGTGCTGCCCATCGCCATCGGCGGCATGCTGATCCTCGGCGACGGCGGGGCAGGGGCGGAAAGCTATGTCATGACCCTGCCGCTGGCCCAAGGCGCGCCCTGGCTCGCGCTCTTCGTCTATATCGGCGGGCTCTCGGCCGCGACCGGCATGATCGTGGTCGAGACCGTGGCCATCTCGACCATGGTCTGCAACGACCTGGTCATGCCCGCGCTGTTGCGCCGGGGCCGGCTGGGCGCGGGGCAGGACCTGACCCGGCTGCTGCTGAACATCCGCCGCGCCGCCATCCTGGCGGTCGTGCTGCTGGGCTATCTCTATTTCCGCATCGCGGGCGAGGCCTATGCGCTGGTCTCGATCGGCCTCATCAGCTTTGCCGCCGTGGCGCAATTCGCCCCGGCGCTTCTGGGCGGGATGTATTGGCAGGGCGGCACCCGCGCCGGCGCCTTCGCCGGGCTGATCGGCGGCACGCTGGTCTGGGCCTGGACGCTGATGCTGCCCTCGGTCGCGAAATCGGGCTGGATCCCGGCGGGGTTCCTCGACGGGCCGCCGGGGCTCGCGTTCCTGGCGCCGGGCAGCCTGTTCGGCCTGACCGGCTTCGACGAGCTGACCCATGCGCTGTTCTGGAGCCTCCTGGTCAATGTCGGGCTTTACGTGGGCGTGTCGCTGGCCAGCCGCCCCTCGGTGCGCGAGGCGAGCCAGGCGGTGCTGTTCGTCGACGTGTTCCGGCGCGGCGCGGACGGGCCGGTGTTCTGGCGCGGCCGGGCGCGGACCCAGGACCTGTGCCAGCTCGCCACCCGCTTCCTGGGCCCGGCCCGGGCCGAGGCGCTGTTTGCCGACCACGAACGCGAGACCGGCGCGCTGACCCCCGACGCAAGGCTGGTGGACCGGGTCGAGCGCCAGATCGCCGGCGCCATCGGCACCGCCTCGGCCCGCGTCATGGTCGCCTCGGTCGCGCAAGAGGAGCCGCTGGGCACCGCCGACGTGCTGGAAATCCTCGACGAGGCCTCGCAGGTGCGCAGCCATGCCCGGGCGCTGGAACTCGCGACCGAGGAACTGCGCGCGGCCAATGAAAAGCTGCTGAGCCTCGACCAGCTCAAGGACGATTTCATGTCCTCGGTCACGCATGAGCTGCGCACGCCGCTGACCACGATCCGCGGCCTGGCCGAGCTGCTGATCGACACGCCCGACATCGACGAGGCGCAGCGACAGGAATTCACGGCCATCATCCTGACCGAGAGCGAGCGGCTCAGCCGGCTGGTCAACCAGGTGCTGGACCTGGCCAAGATCGAGGCCGGCATGGCCGAATGGCACAGCGCGCCGATCGACATGGCGGCGCTGATCCGGGGCGCGGTGCAAAGCAGCATGGGCCTGTTCCGCGACCGCGGGGTGGCGGTGGAGCTGGACCTGCCCGAGGTGCCGCCGGTCATGGGCGATGCCGACCGGCTGGTGCAGGTCATGGTCAACCTGCTGTCGAACGCGGCGAAATTCGCACCCGCGCCGGGCGGCCGGGTCCGCGTCTCGCTGCGGCAGACGGGCGAGGCGCTGGAGGTGCGGGTCGCCGACAACGGCCCGGGCGTGCCCCTGGCCGACCAGGCGGCGGTGTTCGAGAAGTTCCGCCAGGTGGGCGATGCGGCGACGCGGCCGCCGGGGACGGGGCTCGGGCTTCCTATCAGCAAGCAGATCGTGGATAATCTGGGCGGGAGGATGTGGCTGGAGTCGGAACCGGGCCGGGGCGCCTGTTTCGCCTTCAGCCTGCCGCTTCGCCATCGGGAGGGGGTGGATGGTGACACGGGTATTGATCGCGGATGACGAGCCGAACATCGTCCTGACCCTGTCCTTCATGCTGAAACGCGAGGGCTACGAGGTGCTGACCGTCCCCGACGGCGTGCAGGCGCTGGCGGCGATCCGGGCCGAGCGCCCGGCCCTGGTGCTGCTCGACGGCGCCATGCCGGGCATGACCGGCTTCGAGGTCTGCGAGGCGGTGCGGGCGGACCCCGAGGTCGCGGGCACGCCGATCCTGATGCTGACCGCCAAGGGGCGCGAGACCGACATCGCCCGCGGCATCGGCGCCGGGGCCGACGCCTATGTCACCAAGCCCTTCTCGACCCGCGAGCTGATCGTGAAGATCCGCGAGATGCTGGCATGAGGCTGGAGCGGGGCCAGTGGCTGGCCGCGCTGGCGCCGGGGCTGGCGCTGGCGGCGTGGTCCGGCGCGGGCTTGCTGATCTGGCGCGCGGCGCGGCCCGAGGCGCTGGCACAGGCGCTGGCGGGGCAGGGCGCGTTGCTGCTGGGCTGGCTTGCGCTTGGTGCGGCCGGGGCCGGCTGGCTGGCGCTGTCGCTGCACGACCGGCTGGTGCGGGCGCCGCGACGGCTGGCCGATGCGGCGGCGAACCTGGCCGAGAACCCGGCCGCGCCGCTGCTGGACGACCCAAGCCCGCTGGCGCAGGCGGTGAACCGGCTGGCCGGCCGCAGCCGCGCCTTGCAGGCCGACATGGAGCGGCTGGTCGCCGAGGCCAGCCGCAAGGTCGCGCAGGAACGCGACCAGCTGGGCGCGCTGATGGCGGAATTGCAGCAAAGCGTCGTGGTCTGCACGCTGGACGGCCGCATCCTGCTGTATAACGAACGCGCCCGGACGCTGTTCCAGCGGCTGTCCGACGCGCCGCAGATCGCCGGCGGGGCGGACCTGATCGGGCTTGGCCGCTCGATCCATGCCGTGATCGACCGCCCGCTGATCGAGCATGCGCGCGAGACGGTCGAGCGGCAGCTGGCGCGCGGCGAACCGGCGGGGGCGGCGCGCTTCGTCACCACCACCGGGGCGGGGCATCTGTTGCAGGTGCTCTGGGCGCCGGTGCGGGCCGAGGCCGCGCTGACCGGCTATGTGCTGCTTCTGGACGACATCACCGAGGAACAGGCGGCGCAATCGCGCCGCGACCAGCGGTTGAATGCGCTGACCGAGGCCAGCCGCGCCTCGCTGGCGAATATGCAGACGGCGCTGGACATGCTGGACTATCCCGACCTGCAACCGGCCGAGCGCGACAGCTTCCAGCAGGTGGTCCGCGACGAGGTGCAGGCCATGGCGGCGCGCCTGGCCGAGCTGACACAGGGCGGGGCGGATGCGCAGGCGCGCTGGCCCTTGCAGGACATGCTGGGCGCCGACCTGCTGGCGGCGGCGGCCGGGCATCTGCGTGCCGGTTCAGGCCGCGCGCCCGCGGTCGAGGAGCCGGCCCCCGAGCTGTGGCTGCGCGTGGACAGTTTCGCCCTGGTGCATGCCCTGGGCGATCTGGCGGCGCCCTTGCCCGAAGGGGTGGCGCCGGGGCTGCGGCTGGCCGAGGCGGCGACGCCGGGCTGGGCGCATCTGGACCTGAGCTGGCCGCAGGACGCCGCGCCGGCCGAGGGCTTTGCCGGGGTCCGCGCCTCGGCCCGCGCCGTGGCCGAGCGCCACGGCGGCGAGCTGTGGCTGGAACACGACCGCGCCGCGGGCCGGTCGTTCTTTCGCTTTCTTCTGCCGATGGCCCAGGGCCGGCGCGAGGCGGCGGGCGATCCGCGGCCCGAATTCTATGACTTCGACCTGTTCGGCGCCGATGCGGCCGGCCATGCGCTGGACGACAGCCGGCTGGAGCAGCTGGCCTATACGGTCTTCGACACCGAGACGACCGGGCTCGACCCCGCCGGCGGCGACGAGATCATCCAGATCGGCGCGGTTCGGGTGCTGAACGGCAAGATCCTGCACGGCGAGGGCTTCGACCAGCTGGTGGACCCCGGCCGCTCGATCCCCGAGGCCGGCATCCCCTATCACGGCATCCGCCCCGAGATGGTGCGGGGCCAGCCCCGCATCGCCGAAGTGCTGCCGGCCTTTCACGCCTATGCCGCGGGCACGGTGCTGGTCGGCCATAACGTCGCCTTCGACATGCGCTTCCTGCAATTGAAAGAGGCGGCGACCGGGCTGCGCTTCGACCAGCCGGTGCTGGATACGCTGCTGCTGGCGAGCATCGCCCAGCCGCACGAGCCCTCGCAATCGCTGGAGGCCATTGCCGCGCGGCTGGGGGTCACGATCGCCGGGCGCCACAATGCCGCCGGCGATGCGCTGGCGACGGCGCAGGTGTTCTTGGCGCTGCTGCCCCTGCTGAAGGCGCGCGGCATCGTCACGCTGGGCGAGGCGCGGGCGGCGGCCGAGACATCCTATTACGCGCGGCTGCGATATTAGCCGTCGGCGCCGGGGCGCTGCCCCGGGCCCCGGGGTATTTGGAGAGCAAAGAAGCGCCGAAGCGATCAGCCTTGGGTGTCGAGGGGCAGGCGGATCTGGATGCGCAACCCGCCTTCGGCGCGGTTGCCGAGCTCCAGCGTGCCGCCATGCGCGGCGATCACGTCTTGGGCGATCGAGAGGCCGAGGCCGGTGCCGCCCGTGGCCGGGTTGCGGCTGGCCTCGCCGCGCACGAAGGGTTCGGTGACGCGCGGCAGCAGCGCGGGCGGGATGCCGGGGCCTTCGTCCTCGATGCGGATCAGCGCCGCGTTCGGGCCGCGCTTCAGGCTGACCCGGGCCGGGCCGGCATAGCGGCGGGCGTTGTCGAGAAGATTGCGGATGGCGCGGCGGATGGCGACCGGGCGCAGCGGCAGCACCAGCGGGCCGGCGCCGGTGTAGCGCGCCTGGCTTTCGGCGCAGAGCTGCGCCAGGGTCGCGTCGAGGTCGACGGGTTGCAGCGGCTCGGCGCCGCGCCGGGCCGAGGCGGCATGCATTAGCCCGTCGGCCATCACCGCCATTTCGTCGAGGACGCGGATCATGTCCTGGCGCTGTTCGTCGCCTTCCAGCATCTCGGCGCGGATGCGCAGGCCGGTGATCGGGGTGCGCATGTCATGGGCGAGGGCGGCGAGCATGCGCATGCGTTCGGCCTCGAAGCCGGCGATGCGGCGCTGCATGTCGTTGAAGGCCAGCGCCGCCTCGCGCAGCTCGCTCGCGCCGCATTCGGTGACGCGGGCGCTGCGGTCGCCGCGGCCGGCGGCGCGGGCAGCCTCGGCAAGGGCGCTGAGCGGGCGGGTCATCCGCCGCACGAACACGAGCCCCACGGCCAGCGTGCCCAGCAGCGAGGCGAGCAGCGGCGCGAAGAAGCCCTGCTTCCATTGCCAGGCATCATGCGCCGGCAGCGGATAGACCAGGGCGTTCAGCCATTGCCCGGCATCGACGCCGCGCTCCAGCCGGACCGAGACCAGCATCAGCGCCGCGCGTTCCTGGCCAGCCGGCTGGGGGGTGCTTTCGTGGATGCGGATCAGCCGGCCCGGCAGTTCGGCCGCGAGGTCGGCTTCGTGGTCGGGCAGGCGCGTGGTCTCGCTGAGGTCGGGCGGCTGCGGCGCCACCCAGAAGCGGGTGAAGCCGGTGCTGCTGGTGCCGGGCAGCAGCCGCGCCGTGGCAAGGTCCGCGGTCTCCAGCGCCGCGACCAGCGCGTGCAGGCGATGCGCGTCGCCCTGCAGGCGGATGGCGCGGTCGAAGGCCGATCCCTCGCGCGCCATGACCCAGGCGGCGATCAGGTTGGCGCCGAGCAGCGCCGCGATGAGCAAGAGCGAGAAGCGCGCCGCAAGCCCGCCGGGCCAGAGCCGGCTCATGCCAGCGGCTCGACTTCGGCGGCCAGCCGGTAGCCGCCGCCCCATTCGGTGACGATCAGCTGCGGCAGGCGCGGATTGGCCTCGATCTTGTGGCGCAGCCGGCTGACGGTATTGTCCACCGCGCGGTCATAGGCCCGCATCTCGCGTCCCGCCAGCAGGTCGAGAAGCCGCATCCGCGACAGCACCTGGCCGGGATGGTCGAGAAACAGCGACAGGAGCCGGTTCTCGCCCGAGGTCAGCGCCACCTCCTGGCCCGAGGGCAGGGTGACGGTGGCGCGGCCGGCCTCGTGCACCAGTCCGGCAAAGCGGCGCCGGGTCAGGGCGGGGGCGGGCAGTTCGGGCGGCACCCGGCGCAGGACGGCATGGATGCGGGCCAGCAATTCGCGCGGGTCGAAGGGCTTGGTGACGTAATCGTCGGCGCCGAGGTCGAGGCCCTGGATGCGATCCTCTTGCGCGGTGCGGGCGGTCAGCAGGATGACCGGCAGGCGCCGGCTTTGCACCAGGTCGCGGCAGAGGCTGAGCCCGTCCTCGCCCGGCATCATCACGTCGATGATCGCCAGATGCACCGGGTCATGGTCGAGCGCCGCCCGCGCCTCGGCGGCATCGGCGGCCAGGCGGATGCGAAAGCCGTTGCGGCGCAGATACTGGCCCAGCGGCTCGCGGATGTCGCGGGCGTCGTCGACGATCAGGATGCGCGGTTCAAGCGTGTCGGTCATCGGCATTCGGCGGAAACGGCGGCGCAGGGGCGCGCCGCCGATCCATATCAGAAGGTCGAGGTCAGCGACAGGTAGAAGGCGCGGCCCGGTTCGTTGAAGGTATTGGCCCCGGCGCTGACGCCGCTGCCTTCGCGCAGCACCCGCTCGTCGAAGATATTGGTGACGCCGGCGCCCATGCGGGCATTGTCCGTCAGCTGGTAGTTGAAGCCCAGGTTGACGATCGTATAGGGGTCGCGCGCCTTGGGGTTTTCCACCGGATCCAGCGTCGTCGGACTGTAGGTCGGCGATTCGATCTTGCCGTAATGGGTCAGCGAGGGTGTGACCGTCAGCTTTTCGGTGGCCTGCCAGTCCAGCGCGGCGTTGACGGTGTATTTCGGCACCAGGCTCAGCGGGTCGCCGGTCTCCTTATTCTCGGACTTCGCCATATAGGTGAAGTTGGTATTGAAGGTCAGGGTTGGGGTGATTTCCTTGCTCAAGTTACCCTCGACCCCGGCCACGACCGCCTTGGGAATGTTGATCCACTGGAAATATTGCGCGCGATTGCCGCTGCCGGTGTCGAAGCTGCCGAGCGGCTCCAGGCTGGCCTGGATCTTGTCGCGGTAATCGTTGTGGAAGGCGGTCAGCGTGCCCGACAGGCCCTGGCCCGCGTCATAGGCGATGCCGATTTCGGCATTGAGGCTGGTTTCCGGGTCGAGGTCGGCGTTGCCGACCACATAGCAGCCGCTGCCCAGGCTGGGATAGGCTGCCGGGCAGCCGTTGCCACGGGTGTAATAGACGTAGTTCGGATTCAGCTGGTACAGGTTCGGCGCCTTGAAGGCCCGCGCCACGCCGACCTTCATCGTCCAGGCGTCGTCGAATTTGTAGCTGACGTTGAGGCTGGGGCTGGCGTTGAAACCGAAGGTATCGCCATGGTCCAGCCGCAGCCCCGGCGTCACCGTCAGCTTGTCGGTCCAGTAGATGTTCGCCTCGGCATAGAGCCCGGCGGTCAGTTGGGTCATCTTGGCGTCGCGCGCCTCGGGGTCGCTGATCGTGCCGGGGATCGCGCCGTCGTTCACGGTCTGCCGGTTCGAGATCGGGTCGACCAGTTGCTCGTGGCGCAGCTCGGCGCCCAGCGTCAGGCTGGTCTCGCGGCCCGAGAACTGCATGGGCAGGATCAGCTCGGACTTGGCGGTGATGTTTTCCAGTTCGATGGTGCCGCGCTCGGTGTCCACGATCGAACCCTCCGGGCCGCCGGCGGTGCCTTCCAGGTTGCGGGTGTTGTCGGTGCGCTCGTATTGCAGATAGCTGCGCGCGGTGCCGAAATCGTAGTCGCCGCGATGCGTGACCGAGAAGGTCTTGCGCAGCATGCTATTGGTTTCCTTGCCGTAAAGCGAGGTCAGCACCTCGTTCACCGAGGAGTTCTGCCGGTCGCCGGCGAAGAGGTTGCCCTGGCGGCTGAAACCGGCCTCGAAGTCGATGACGTTCGAGGCATCGAGCTGCCAGCTGAGCAGCGCGGTCACGTCCTTGTTCACCACGCCCTCGACCCCGGCGGCCGGGCAGGCGACGGTTTCCTCGGTGCCGGCCTCGGTGTCGTAGTCGCAGGTCGAATCGTCGATCACGCCGTTGATGAGCGGGTCATCGGCTTCCGACTTGGCGTAGTTGCCAGTCAGCCGGAAGGTCAGGTTTTCGCCCAGCGGCCGGGCGAACAGGAAGTTCGCGCGGTAATTGCCGCCCTCCAGGCTGCTTTCGGGCGAATTGACATAGGTGCCGAAGCTCAGCGTCGGCTCGGTCGGGCGCTTGGTGATGATATTGACCACGCCGCCCGCCGCGCCCGAACCGTAACGCGCCGCCGCCGGGCCGCGGATGACCTCGATGCGCTCGATCATCTCGGCCGGCACCCAATTGCTGTCGCCGCGCGAGTCGCGCTCGCCCGAGCGGCCCATGCGCACGGCGTTGCGCGACAGCACGGGCTTGCCGTCGATCAGGATCAGGGTGTTTTCCGGCCCCATGCCGCGCAGGTCGATCTGGCGCTGGTTGCCGCGCTGCCCGGTGGCCGAAGAGCCGGTTAGGTTCACGCCCGGCATCTTGCGCACGATTTCGGCAATGTCATTGACCGGCGGGGCATCCTGGATGTCCTCAGCCGTCACGGTCGAGGTGCCGAGGGCCTGCTTGCCCTGTTCCTCGGCCGAAAGCACCACCGTTTCAAGGACGATGGTTTCATCGGGATTGGTGGCGTCTTGGGCCAGGGCCGCGCCGGCAAGGACCGGCAGCGACATCAGCAGACAGATTGCGGTGCCCGTGGCCGGGCGCGGGAAAGGCGTCGCCATCGCATGTTCCTGTGAAAGGGTTCGGGGAATGGCTGGCGCGCGCGCGGGCTAGGCCCGCTTCAAGCATTTGTGAAGCCGGGCAGCAATGCGCGGTGTGGGATTATTGTGTCGCGAAATGTCGCAAATCGACCGGATCGCCGGGCTTCACCGCCGCTGCCGGGGGTTTCACACCCCCGGACCCCCGTGGGATATTTGGACACAAAAGAGAATGCCAATGAGGCGCGCGGGAGTAAGATGGCGGCCCAGAGGAGGGGCGGGGCATGACCGGATTGCCAGGCACGGCCGAGCTGGAAACGCATCGGGTGGTGAACCAGCCGGCGCCGGCCGGGGATGTCGATCCCTGGCAGGATGATCCTATGCTGCACCGGGCGCTGCGCGGGCAGGGCGCCGCGCTGGAGGATCTGGCGCGCTATGGCGCCGGCCTGGGCGCGGCGGGGATGCGCGATGCCGCCCGCGACGCCGAGCGTCATCCGCCCGAGCTGCGCCTGTTCGACAGCGGCGGCCGGCGGCTGGACGAGGTGCATTTCCATCCGGCCTATCACCGGTTCATGCGCTTGTCGGTCGGCGCCGGCTATCACTCGATCGCCTGGGAGGGCGGGCCCGCCGCCCATGCGCGTCATGCCGCGATGGTCTATCTGGCCAGCCAGGTCGAGCCAGGCCATTGCTGCCCGCTGACCATGACGCATGCGGCGCAGCCGGTGATCGCCGCCTCGGGCCTGCCCGCGGACTGGCGGCGGGGGATGATGTCGCGCGACTATGATCCCTCGATCCGGCCGGCGGCCGCCAAGGCGGGTATCACCCTGGGCATGGCGATGACCGAAAAGCAGGGCGGATCGGACCTGCGCGCCACGCAGACCCAGGCCCGGCGCGACGGCGCGGCCTGGCGGCTGACCGGGCACAAATGGTTCTGCTCGGCTCCGATGTCCGACGGCTTCCTGACCCTGGCCCAGGCGCCGGACGGCCTGACCTGCTTCCTGGTGCCGCGCTGGCTGGAGCAGGAGCGCAACGGCATCCAGTTGCAGCGGCTGAAGGACAAGCTGGGCAATCGCGCCAATGCCTCGGCCGAGATCGAATATCGCGAGGCGCTGGCCTGGCAACTGGGCGAGGCGGGCGACGGCATCCGCACGATCCTCGAGATGGTGCATCACACGCGGCTCGACACGGCCATGGCCCCGGTCGGCTTGATGCGGGCCGCGCTGCGCGAGGCGCATCGCTGGATCTCGCAGCGCAGCGCCTTCCAGCGCCGGCTGATCGACCAGCCGCTGATGCGGGCGGTGCTGGCGGATCTGGTGCTGGATTGGGCCGGTTGCCTGGCGCTGGGGCTGGGCGTGGCGGCGGCCAGCGAGGGCGGGCATGACCGCGCCTTGGCCCGCATCGGCGTGGCGCTGGCGAAATACCTGGCCAACAAGCTGTGCCCGCTGGTGGTCGCCGAGGCGATGGAGATGCTGGGCGGCATGGGCTATGTCGAGGATACGCCGCTACCGATGCTGTATCGCGAGGCGCCGCTGAACGGCATCTGGGAGGGTTCGGGCAATGTGATCTGCCTGGACGCGCTGCGCAGCCTGTCGCGCGAGCCCTTGGCGGCCGAGTCGCTTGCGGCTCGCCTGGATGCGGTGATCGGGCTGGAGCCGGGCTACGATACCGCGCTGGCGGCGCATCGCGCGCGCTGGCCCGGCCTGCCGCCCGAGGCCGAGGCGCGCTGGTTCGTCGAGGAGGCGGCGCTGCTTCTGGCTACGGCGAATTTGCTGGACTCGCATGAGCCGGCCGTGGCGACAAGTTTCGTGGAAACGCGCCTGACCGGCAGGCGCGGTCGGTTCATCGGCGCCTTGCCGGTCTCGGCCGCGGAGCAGGCTTTGGGCGGCGCGTTTGGTGAATAGATTACATAAATCTAATTATCATTTATTTCCGGTTGTGCGATGTCTGTCGGATATCGAACAACTGAAATAATGGCCATTCGGCCCCCTTTTTTAACCATTATACAACCATTTAATGGCCACTGGCGTGGTTCATTTCGGATTATATAGTTGATTTCAATCGTCTATGAGAATCCGGTCAGACGACACCTGCGGTCGTGAACCGTCGCTGAGGCCCCAAGCCGGCCCGTTGACCGTCTGCCCGCGGCCCGGCAAGGTCGCCACCACCCCATCCGGAGCGATGGAACGGCCTGAGGGTCGACGGATCTCCGGAGTTTCCTGACCACCAGGTTTCCGCCGGAAAGCGCCGCTTTTCCGAACGGCAGAGCCATGTCTCGAAGGCCCACGCGATGTCGCAACATGAAACCAGCCGGGGTCATGCCGGCTCCGCTCAGAGCGGATTTCCGGTGCAAGATGCCCTGGCATGATCACCGCCCTGCCCTGTCCGCATTCACGCGCACGCCCGCTGAGGCCGAACTTCTGCTGCGCGGCCTGATCTTCCCCGGCGCCTGATCGCCATTCTCCCCAACACGACTTGTCCGGCCGGGGCTCCCTCGGCCGATGGCCCCCTCATGCCCGGAGTATTCCCATGTCCCGCATCCCCTGCATCGAGGCCCGCTTCTTCAGCGCGAACGAAGGCCGCATAGAACTGGAAACCCGCTTTATGCAGCATCTGCGCAAGCTGCGCTGCAGGAAGATTCCCCCAGACCTTCTGGCCCCACCCGACGAGGTCGACGCTCCAGACAAGGTCTCGGACCCGGATCTGATGGGTATCGTCAGGTTCGGCAATGACGACGAGTCCCGCATCAAGCGTCGGGTCAAGCGCATCCTGGAATGTCGCAAGAACGCGTGGCTTGCCATGGCTCTTGGGAAAGAAAGGCTCGAGCCGTGCCATCTGCGCGTCCGTCAGCCAGAAAAGATTGCTCATCCCTCCTTGCGGAGCCTGAATTGTCACCAAGACGGACGGAACCCGGATTGCCTGTGCATCCGTCCCACCGCCTGGGTTGGCGGTAAGTTCGGCCGGCAGATGCCCCGGATCGCGGCACAGGCACGCGCTGGCCGCTTCGCCGATGACGTCCGCCTGCTGACGGACGCGGATCTCGATCCGGTGGAACTGCATAACGCCCGGCTGCTTCATGGCGTCCGTGTGGGCGATCCTGTGGCTGACGAGGCTGCGGCGCGGGTTTTGGCCGAGATGACCGGCATGGCCTCCCTTTCCGATCTCACCGCCATGACCGGTTGCGGTGCCGGAGGCTTCCGCGCCCTGCTGCAGCTTATCCGGTGGGGCAACTGCGCCCCCTCTACCTCGAACGTATTACCTCGGCCACTGTGGCCTACAAGGGGAGCAACCTCTGATGCATATGCATGATCTCAGCTTTGACGCCGACCGCCACCATTATGCCTTCGGCAAATATGACCGCATCACCATTGAAGGCCTAACCTACCGCACCTCTCTTTATGGCCGGAATGAAGAGGGCTGGCTGCTGGAACTGGATGATGGTTCCGGCCGGTGCAGCAGCTTCACCCATCAGGAACTGAGCCGCCTGAGGGCGATGCGGCGTATCCGGGTCGAGCACAATTTCCATGCGCCCGAGAGCGCCAGACAGCGTCTTCTTACCGGAGGCACGCTGCTCTCGGAGCTGCCGTCAAAACCTGCGGCCCGGCTGACCAAGAAGCACGCCTATGTCGAGGCCTTCCTTGAGATGGAGCGTGAAAACCTCATCAACCGCACCGATGCGGCCATCGAGGCCAACAGGTTCCAGTTGCGTGGCCGTGCCATGGACTATGCAACGCAGTTCCAGGGCGGGGCAGGCACACAGCAGTCGCTGGATTTCAGCAAATGCCCGGCACCGCGCAGCTTGCGCCGGTGGCTCGCGGAGCACCGGAAAGCCGGGGTCAGCGGTCTTGTCGATGCCATGAACCGGCGCGGCAACCGCAACCGCCTGATGGGCCCTGAGCAGAATGCCCTGATGATGCGCGAGGTCCGGCGCCATGCCAGCGAAGACCGGCCGAGCATGAAGACGATCCACGACAATGTCAGCACCGCCTTTGATGCGCGCAACGAGGAGCGAGTGGCAAAGGGTCTGCACCCCTTCCCCATTCCCAGTTACGAGACCGTGCGGCGGGCGACCCACATGCTTGATCCGTTCGAGGTCGCGGTCGCCCGTGACGGGGTCGAGAAGGCGCGCAAAAATTCATGCCGGTCGGTGAGGGTCTGCGCCTGACTCGCCCGCTCGGGCGGGTGGAAATCGATGAAAACACCATCAACGTCATCTCGCTGACGGAGTCCTGGGGGCTGCGGAGCCTGCTGACCGAAGAGGAGCGGAAAATCCTCGGCCTGGATGGCAGCAAGGCGCGGTGGTTCGTGACCGTCGCCATCTGTGCCACGACGCGCTGCATTCTTGGCATGGCCTTTTCACGTTCGGCCAAGGAAAAGGCCTCTCTGCAGGTGCTGCAGATGATCCTGCGCGACAAGGGGAAGCGGGCCGATGCCGCCGGTTCCCTCGGGTCCTGGGATATGCATGGCACCCCGATCCTGATCGTCACCGACAATGGCGCGGCGTTCAAGTCCGAGCTTTTCCGGACGGCCTGCGCGGATCTGGGCATCACCACGCTGCGGGCCCCTGCCGGGCTGCCTCAGATGCGGGCCCGCAACGAGCGCTTCTTCCACAGCCTGAACACCGGCCTGCTGCCCCGCCTGCCGGGCCGCACCTTCGGCAGTATTCGCGAAAAGGGGGACGCCGACCCGGAGGCGCGCGCCGCGCTGACCTTCGATGATCTGGCGTTCTGCCTGGTGCGCTGGATCGTCGATATCTATCACAATACCTCGCATGCCGGTCTGGGCGGGGAAACGCCGCTTCATTGCTTGCGCCGGCTGACCGCTGAATGGGGTGTGCAGCCTCCGCCCGATATGGGGCTGCATCGCGTCATCTTCGGTGAGCGGCTGCCCCGCAAACTGTCCCGGGAGGGCGTGACCGTGATGGGCCTGCGCTATCATTCCGAGGCGCTGGCACGGCTGATGACCAACCGGAAGAGCGCAATGTCGAGGTCCGCTGGCATCCCGATGATATCGGCACGGTGACCGTCTATGCCGGAAAACAGAAGTTCGAGGTTGGCACGGTCCTGCCCGGTTTCGACGGTGTGTCTGCCGGCCAATGGGTCGCTGCGACCCGGGAACTGAAGGCCGCAAATGCCGGTCGAAAATCCTATGACCGCAAGATGATCCATGCCGCGATCACGGCGATCGAAGGGCGCAGCACCGCTGCGACCCGGATGGCCGAACTTCTGGTCGACGAATGGACCCCGGAGCGGATCGGGCATTTGGAAGCCAGCCTCTGTATCGGTTTCAATGCGGGCGGTGACAAACCCGCACAGCCCGCGGCCGCTGACGGCATCGGTTCTTCGATTCCCGACCCCGAAGTGCGTGCCCCGCGCCCGCGGGCCGTCCCGGTCACCGGCCCTGCCCCGCGAATCCCGACCTTCCTGACTCGACCCCCGTAACGCAACCCTGGTCCATTACGGAGTAACCCATGCCCAATCCTGCTGAAGCCGCCCGTATCCTTCAGAAATTGCGCAAGCTCCGCGTCGATACGCCAAGGGATACCGCATTCACCACCCATCTCGACTGGCTGTTGTGCCGGGATGAGGCGGGCAACCTTCTGCCCGCGCCACAGCGATTTTCTGCGGGACGCGAGACCCGCGGCGTGATGGTGGTGGATGGCGCCGGCGGCGGAAAGACCACGCTGATCTCCCGCGCCCTGGAACGGCACCCGGTTCTGTCCGGAGCAACGGGGCGGCATTATCTTGATGCCAGCGTGCCCAGCCCCGCCACCTTCAAGAGCATGGCCGGTGTGCTGTTGCAGCGCAGCGGTTACCCGGTGATCACGGGCAACCGCGAAGGCTGGGGCCTTTGGGAAACTCTTCGGGGTAGGCTCAAGGATCAGGGTATTATTGTTCTGTGGATCGACGAGGCCCATAACCTGTTTTGTGCCGACCGCCATCTGATCCTGCGCGTTCTCAAGTCCCTGATGCAGGGGGACGAGGCGGTCATCCCGATCCTGTCCGGCACCGAGAGGTTGCATGAGATCGTCCGTTCCGATCCTCAGGTCCAGCGTCGGCTTTCGACGCTGATCCTTCCGCCGGTTTCGGAAGCGTCGGACGGGGCAAGCTTCTCTGGGTGATCCGGGAATATTGCCGGATCGCGGGGCTTGAGCCGCCGCTTGACGGTGATCTGATCCCGCGCCTGTTCCATGGGGCGCGCTATCGCTTTGGCCGCTGCATCGAAACTCTGGTCGGCGTGATCGAGTTTGCCTGGAGGCGCAGGCATCCCGTCTGGACATCGCCCATTTTGCGGCATTCTGGCGATGCAGGAAGCTGCCCGCTTGGCGGGAATGTCTTCCTTGCCCCGGACTGGCCGCAGATCGATCCCGACCGGAACGAGACCAATGACCCACCGGTCCGCGCGCGGACCCGGCGGCGGGCATGAACATGGCCCGCCTCTTTCCCCCGCTGCCGATCCGGACGGACGAAACCCATTGGTCCTGGGCGGCCCGCATGGCCGCTTTCCATATCCGCGGTCCCATCGGAACCTTCCTGCGTGATCTCGGCCTTGATCCCTATCTGCTGTCCATCGGCGATCCGGATGAGCTGGCCCACCTGTGCGCGATTGCCGGGCAGGATCCGGAACCGGTGCTGCGCAATACCGTGACGCAGAACAACCGCCGGAGCTGGCGCCTCGGGGGAAGAAGCGTTGACCGACAGCCTGTGCCCGCAGCAGGAGCTGCGCTTTTGTCCGGCCTGTCTGGCCGAGGACGATACGGCCGCCATGGTGGCGGCAGGTCAGGATATTGCCATTCACCGGCGCGAAAGGCTGGTCTGGCGAATGAAGCCGATCCGTTCCTGCCTGAAACACAGGCTGCCGTTGATCCGCCGGGATCGGCCTGACCAGGTGGTTGGGAAAGGCGTCTTCGCCGGCAGCGTGCCAGAAACCGCCTTTGACGACCTTTCCGCCCAGGATCAGTATACCGCATCGGCCTGCGGCTGGACCTGTGTCGTCAACGGGGAAGCAGGCATTCGTCGCGCCTTGCAAATCCTTCAGGCCGGGTTGACCCCAAGCGGTCCCCATGCCGCATCAAGAAGTGGGGAGCTTTCGGGCGGTTGCTCGACGAGCTCCGGCCTCCCCTCCCGAGCAATCCGCTCCGCAGAATCTTCGAAGAGCATTTCGCCAGCATTGTCGGAAGCTGACCCACAACCACGGTCAGGCTTCGCTCTACCACCTCTGCCACTCATCCGTTTGCCAATCAGGCCGCCCTCGGGCGGCCTTTTTCTTTGGCTGAGGCGCAAGTTTCGATGGTCACGAATTGCGTGGAAAATGGCCAAACCCCGAAAACGCGCGATTCATGAATTACACGAAATCAGCGAGTTAGATGTGATGGCCCGGCGCGAGTTGCCATTATTTCAGTGGTTCGACATCGGACCTGCGAAATATTCAGGGCCATTTGACTTGGCTATGAGAAATTTTCTCTCCGCCGTCGCGAGTTAGACGTTCAGTCATTTAAAAACATAGTGGATGCTTTTAATGCTGTGGCCCTGCTCCGCCGCCCGAGGCCGAGACACGACCCGTTGTCCTGCGAGACGCTGCCCGACAAGGTCGCGTCAATCCGTTCCGAAGCGATGGCGCGGTCTGACGACTGCCGGATTTCCTGAGTTTCCGAATCCTCACGATGCCGCCGCAAAGTGCCGCTTTGCGCACAGAGGGCCGCGACTCGAAGGTAGTCACGCTGCCGCAACATGAAGTTCATCCAGGCTGCAGCGGTCTCGCGCAAAGCAGTTAGGTCGGAACGATTCCGGGCTCGTGCGGATCCTGGCATCACCACGATGCGGGCGCTTGCGGGGCTGGCGCAGATGCGTGCCCGGACGGTTCCTTCCATAGCCCCAGCGCCGGTCTGCTGCCCCGTCTTCCGGGTCAAACCTTCGGCAGCATTCGGGAAAAGGATGATGCCGAACCGGAAGCGCGTGCCGCGCCGACTTTCGACGATCTTGCCTTCTGTCCGGTGCGCTGGATCCTCGGCATCTAGCGCAATATCCCTCGTCGCCGGCGCCGGCTGGCCGCTGAAAGCAGCCCCATCCGGCAAGGACACGCACCGCGCGATCTTCGGCGAGCGCGCGTCGCGCAAGCTCTCCAAGGGGCTGTGCTGGCATGCGCTATCACTCCGGGGCGCTCGCGCGCTGATGACAGCAAGCAGGAACGAAGGTTCGCTGGCATCCGGATGACATCGGCAGCGACCATCGACGCCGGCAAGCAGAAATGCGGGGCTGGCGCGGTCCTGCCGGGCTTCGACGGCATTTCATGGAATACGGTAGGCGCGGCAGGCACCTGCGGCGCCGATGCTTGCCGAGGCATATGTGGTCATCGCTTGATGGACCAGCTTCGGGCCGACTGCCGGGATGGCGGCGCAGGTCACCTATGTCTCGGGCGCGCTGCTGATCGGCACCGGCGCCAGATCCTTCAGAAAGCCGCGCGCCCAAGCCTCGATCGGGTTGGCGCGCAGGACCGCCATCATCGCGGCATGGCGCTCGCGGCGTTCGTCCTGCGGCATGGTCAGGGCGCTGGCCAGGGCCTCGGCCACCTCCTCGATGTCATGCGGGTTGACGATCAGCGCCGCCGAAAGCTCTGCCGCCGCCCCGGCGAAGCGTGACAGGATCAGCACGCCCGGGTCCTGCGGGTCCTGCGCCGCGACATATTCCTTGGCCACCAGGTTCATGCCGTCGCGCAGCGGCGTCACCAGCCCGACCCGCGACATGCGATAGAGCCCGGCCAGCAAGGTCTGGCTGAAGGCGCGGTTGATATAGCGCACCGGCACCCAGTCCAGGTTGCCATAGGCCGCGTTCAGCCGGCCGGCGCGCTCGGCGACCTCTTGCCGGATGCGTTCATAGCCCTCGATCCCGGCACGCGAGGCCGGGGTGATCTGCATGTATCCCAGCTTGCCATGCAGCTCGGGGTGGCTGGCCAGCAGCTGCTCGAAGGCGCGCAGCCGCTCGGGCAGGCCCTTGGAATAGTCCAGCCGGTCCACGCCGATCACATGGTCGCGGGCACCGAAACGCTGGTGCAGCTCGCGGATGCGCGGCAGATCGCGCGCCCGCGCGGCCCGGGCGGCAAAACCCGCCGTGTCGATCGAGATCGGATAGGCGCCGATGCGGGTGTCGCGCGGCGGGGCGAACTCGAGCCGGTCGCGGGCGCCCTCCAGCGCGTCGCGCAGGTTGGCGGTATCGGTCGGGGTCTGCAGGCCGACCAGGTCATGGGCCAGCATCGCCGACAGGAAGCGGCGCGAGCGCGGCAGCGCCCGGAACAGGTCCCGCGCCGGCCAGGGGATGTGGTGGAAATAGCCGATGCGGTTTTGCACCCCGCGCCGGCGCAGCTCGGCCGCCAGCGGGATCAGGTGATAGTCGTGCACCCAGATCAGGTCGTCGGGCCGCAACAGCCCGACCAGCGCATCGGCAAAGCGGCCGTTCACCTGCTGGTAGCACTCCATGTCGTCGCGGGTATAGTCGAGCAGGTCGGCGCGATAATGGCACAGCGGCCAGAGCACGCTGTTCGAGATGCCTTCGTAATAGCCCTTGACCTCGGCCGGGGTCAGATCCAGCGCGGCAAAGGTGACCTCGCCGGCCTGGCTGAGGGCGACCGGGCCCGGCGTTTCCGCCGTGCGCCCCGACCAGCCCAGCCACAGCCCGCCCCGGTCCTTCAGCGCCGCTTCCAGCGCGACGGCAAGCCCGCCGGCCGCGACGCCCTTGCCGCGTGCGGGCAATCGGTTCGAAACGACGACAAGGCGGCTCATACGACGTCTTCCCATTTGCGCGACAGCTTGATCGCGGCGTTGATCAGCCCGACCATGGAATAGGTCTGCGGGAAATTGCCCCAGAGCGTGCGGCTGGCGACATGCACATCCTCGGACAGAAGCCCCAGGGCGGTGCGTTGTTCCAGCACCGCGGCGAAAATCTCGCGCGCCTCGTCATGGCGGCCCAGCCGGACCAGCGCGTCGATCAGCCAGAAGGTGCAGGCGGTGAAGGCGGTCTCGGGCGTGCCGAAATCGTCGGGCGCGCGATAGCGGAACAGGTGGTGGCCCTGGCGCAGCTGCGCCTCGCAGGCGGCGACGGTGGCCTGGTAGCGCGGGTTCTCGCCGGTGCAGTAGCCGACCTCGGGCATCAGAAGCAGGCTCGCATCCAGGTCCGCGCCGCCGAAGGCCGAGACATAGGCCCCGACCGTGTCGTTCCAGCCCTGGCTCTCGATCGCCTGGCGCATGGCGTCGGCATGGGCGCCCCAGGCGGCGGCGCGTTGCGGCAGGCCCAGATGCGCCGCGATCCGCGCCAGCCGGTCGCAGGCGCCCCAGCACATCAGCACCGAATGGGTGTGGACGCTTTCGCGGGTGCGGAACTCCCACAGTCCGGCATCCGGGGTGTTCCAGCGCGCCACCGCCTGCCGGCCCAGCACCTCCAGCCGCTCGAACAACTCGACCCCGCCGAGCCGCGGCAGGCGCTGGTCGAAAAAGCACTGGCTGACCGCCAGGATCACCGAGCCATAGCCGTCGTTCTGCACCTGCGCATAAGCGGCGTTGCCGCAGCGCACCGGGCCGTTGCCATCATAGCCCAGAAGCGCCGGGCAGGTCTCTTCGTCCAGCACCCGCTCGTGGCCAAGGCCAAACAGCGGCTGCATATAGCCGTCGGGCGTGCCGGTGGCGAGGTTCAGCACATAGGCGAGGTAATCCTCCATCGTCTTGGTGACGCCCAGGCTGTTCAGCGCCTTGACGGTGAAGAAGCTGTCGCGCAGCCAGCAGAAGCGGTAATCCCAGTTGCGCTGCGTATCGGCATATTCCGGGATCGAGGTGGTCAGCGCCGCGACGATGGCGCCGGTTTCCTCGTATTCGCACAGCTTCAGCGTGATGGCGGCGCGGATCACCACCTCCTGATAATCCGGCGGGATCGACAGCGCCCGCACCCAGTCCAGCCAATAGGCCTCGGTCCGTTCCAGGAAGGCGGCGGCGATGACATGGGGCCCGTCGCTCAGCGGCTCGTCGGGGCCCAGCAGGAAGGCATGCGGACGGTCCAGCAGGAAGGGCGTCTCGTTCAGCACGAATTCCACCGGCGCCGAGGTGGTCAGCCGCAGCGCCTGCTGGTCCAGGTCATAGCGCAGGTGGTTGGAGCCGCGCATGACCCGGGCGGCATGGGCGCCATAGCCGTGGCGCGGGCACAGGCGCACGGTGATGCGCGGCGTGCCGGCCAGCGGCTCGACGATGCGCACCAGCGTGCGGCCGCGGAACATCCGGCCGCGATCCGGGAAGCGGGGCAGGAAATCGGTGATCTTCAGGCGGTTGCCCTGGTCGTCCTCCTGGATCGTCTCGAGGATGGCGGTATGGCCGCGATAGCTTTGCCGGGTGCGCGCCAGCCCGTCGCAGCGGATCGACCACAGCCCGCTATCGGGACCGGATTGCGGCTCGAGCAGCCGGCAGAACACCGGGTCGCCGTCGAAGCGCGGCAGGCACATCCAGGTCACGTCGCCAAGCGCGTTCAGCAGCGCGGCGGTCGCGGCATTGCCGATCAGGCCGAGTTCCAGCGAGGGGGCAGGCATCGGGATCATTCGAGGCTCCGTCTTATCCAAAGGGCAAGGGCGGCCGGCCCGGCCAGGCGCAGGTCGCAAGGCAGGTCGCGTTCGCCGACGGCCACGGCCAGCCCCCCGGCCTGCCGCGCCGCCCGCAGCATGGGAATGTCGGTCAGGTCGTCGCCGAAGGCGACCGGGCGGCGGCCGCGAAACGGCGGGTGCGCCATGAAGCGGCGCAGCGCATCGCCCTTGTCATGGCCCCGGGGGCGGATCTCGACCACGCATTTGCCGGGTTGCAGCACCCAGCCCGGGCCAAGCGCCGTGACGGCCTGCTCGGCGGCCAGGGTCAGGGCCGGCTCGGCCGCGGGCGCCAGGCGCCAGTGCAGCGCCAGCGCCGGGCCCTTGTCCTCGAGCCGCGCGCCGGGATGGCGAGCGACGATGGCGGCGAGGCTGTCGCGCAACCCGTCCAGCGCGCCCGCCAGCGCGGCAAGGTCGGGGGTGTCGCCGTCGATCTCCCAGCCGTGCAGCCCGGCCAGGGGAATGCCCGCGGGCAGATAGCGGGCCAGGTCGGCGCGGCGCCGACCGCTCAGCGCGGCGACGGCGCCGCCGCTGCGCTGCCAGAGCCGCAGCAGGTCGGCGCGCAGGCCCTGGTCCAGCACCACATCTTCGGCGCGCGGCGCGATCTCGGCCAGGGTGCCGTCGAAATCGAAGAAAAAACCGTGGCTTCGAGGGTCCGGCATCGCCTCGCCCGCTGTGCTGTAATCCGTCAACCCCTGCCCCTTCCTGCCGCCGCCGGCGCGCGCTGCATGGCGCGGCCGGACGCGGGATCGCGGCCCCTGCCCCGCCGTGGCGCGGAGCCGACCGCTGCTCCATTAAGGCCCGGAGGCGGCGCAAGGTTCCGTGATCGGCGCGCGGTCAGGGACATGAAGCGGGCCGGCACGCCTGTCGCGGGGATGCCGTCGCGCCGGCATGCGGCGCGACGGCCGGTGTCAGAACCTGTGCACCAGGGTCAGGGTGGCATTGCGGCCCCGGCCGATGAAATTGCCGTAGCCCGGGCTGGCGATGGCCGAGTAATACTGCTTGTCGAACAGGTTGTTGACGTTCAGCTGCACCGCCGTCGCCTCGGTCAGCTCATAGCGTGCCATCACGTCGGCCACCGCGAATCCGCCCTGGCGCATGGCATAGGGCGCACCGCCGGAATCGAACGAGCCGTCCGGATTGTCCTGATAGGTCCGGCTTTGATAGCGCAGCGCGCCGCCGACCGTCAGCCCCTCCAGCGCGCCGGCCAGGCGATAGGTGGTGTTCAGCTTGACCAGATGCAGCGGCGCCGTGCCGGTGTTGTAGCGCTGGCCCGCGTCCTCGCCTTCCTCGTATTCGGCATGGGCATAGGTATAGCTCGCCGCGACGTTCCAGCGATCGCTGACCGCGCCCGACAGCTCGAACTCCGCGCCGCGGGTGCGGATCAGCCCGGCGTTGATCGAGCAGCCGGTGCCGGGGCCGCCGCAGCCCGTATTGTCCGGGTCGTCCTCGGCCAGGCCGTCCTGGTCGGTCTGGAAGGCGGCGGCGGCAAAGGTCAGGCCGCCGTCCAGCAGCGCCGCCTTGGCGCCGATCTCGAAGTTCTTGCCATAGACCGGGTCGATCAGCCCGTCGACGCCCAGGGCGCTCTGCGGGGTGAAGATCCCGGTATAGCTGCCATAGACGGTCCAGGTGTCGTTCACGTCATAGACCAGCCCGACATAGGGCGTGACCTCGGCATCGACCTTGTAGCCGTCGCTGGAATTGCTGCCGGCATAGCCGCTTTGGTTCTGCGCCTCATACCAGGACACCCGGGCGCCGGTGATCAGCTTGACGTTCTCGGCCAGGCTCCAGCGGGCCGAGCCGTAGAGGCCGTAGTTCCGCGACACCATGTCGCCGAAATAGGTCACGTCGTTCGGTCCCGGATAGGGATGCTCGTTCGGATCGGCGACCGAGGGATCGGCAATGACATAGGTATAGGGGTTCTTGCCGTCATAGCGGGTGCGGTCGCGGTTGCCGTTCACGCCGAAGACCAGGTCATGCTCGCGCCCGAACAGCGTGACCTTGCCCGACAGGCGCAGGTCGCCCGAGTTGGTCTGGCTGACATAATGGAACAGCGCCCCGTCGCGATACAGCGTGCCGTCGGTGTCATACCACATATAGGACGACAACATGTCCACCATGCCGTTCGACCGGCGCAGCTTGGCCGTCAGCTCCCAGCCGTTGTCGAACTCATGCCGCAGGTCCAGATAGCCGACGGTCTGCTCGCGGTCGGAATATTCCCATTCCGCCGCCGAGGCGGTGTGGGAATCGAAATCGTAGAAGCTGCCGTCGCGCGCGGTCCAGACGCCGCCCCAGGAATAGCCGTCGATCTTTTCCTTGCCATGGCTCAGCGCCGCGCTGATCGTGGTGCTGTCGGTCAGGTCGTATTCCAGCACGCCGTAAAGCAGCCCGCGCTCGTCGGTCATGTAGTCGCGGAAGCCGTTGCCGGCCAGGGCCGAGGCGACGAAGCGGCCGCGCAGCCGGCCGTCGGCCGTGATCGGCCCCGAGGTGTCATAGGTCAGCCGCCCGTTGCCAAAGCTGGACGCCTCGACCTCGACCGAGCTTTGCCGCTCGGCCGTGGGCATCTTGCGCACCAGGTTGATCGAGGCCGAAGGGCTCCCGGTCCCCTCCAGCAGGCCGGTGGCGCCGCGCACGACCTCGACGCGGTCGAACATCGCCATGTCTTCCTGCGGGTTCACGTCGCGGGAATAGTAATGCACATAGTTCGGCACGCCGTCGAACTGCTGGTTCTCGACCGCCGAGCCGCGGGCGTAGAAGATCCAGCGGAATTCGCCGTTGCCCTGCTGCGCGGTCAGGCCCGGCGTCCAGTCCACGACCTGGTTCAAGGTGGTGATGCCCTGGTCCTGCATCTGCTGGCTGGTCATCACCGAGACCGATTGCGGCGTTTCCCTGGCCGACAGGTCAAGGCCAGCCGCCGTGCCCGAGGCGGCCTGGGTGGTATAGCGGCCGGTGCCCTCGGTCGCGGCATCGCCGCTGAGGGTGACGGTGTCCAGCACCACGGGCGCATCCGGCGCCGCCTCGCTGTCCTGGGCCAAGGCGGCCGGGGCGGCCAGTGCCCCCACAAGGGCCAGCGCCAAAGGGCTGGCGCAGCCGGCAAGCTGCCGGCGGATCGGGTTCGCGTCCATGAAACTACTCCTGGCGGGGTGCGCCATGCTCAGGCACGCCCCGGAAATATCGAGCGGCTGGCTTGGCCGAGGCGTCAGGGTCGCGGCTGGCTTGGTTTCTTCCCTAACCGATGCATGACCGGCGCCGTCAACGATTCCCGTGGAGGGGCAGCGCGCCAGGCCGTCGCCTTTGCCCCCGCTGTGGCACGAATGTGACAGACCCCGCACCCAGCCGGGCGCGGGCCCGAGCGTTGCGCGGGGCGCCATACGGTACTGCCGGTGCGCATCAGCCGAAGCTCAGGCCAGAAGCAGCGTTTCCAGCTGGCTCAGCGCGACGAAGGGAAAGGCGCGGGCCAGGTTCTCGGCAAAGACCGGCTGCTCGAGCACCCTCAACCCGTTGCCGCGACGCGGCACCTCGGGCCGGGAATCGTGGCCTTCGAGCTTCAGTTGCAGCGAGCCCAGGAAACGCGGGTCGAGCAGACAGGGAAAGCGCCGCATCAGCGCGTAATGGCCGAAGGAATAGATCGTCTGCGCCGGCGATCGCGGCCGCACCGCCGCGCCGGCCGAATGGAAGGGGCGGTCGATCTCGTAGCGCGCCGGCTCGGCGCCGGCATAGTTGCTGACCAGAAGCCCGCGGGGCATGCTGAAGGCAAAGACGTCGTATTGCCGGCCCGCCTCGGCGGCGCGATGCAGGGCGGCGGTGTATTCGATGCCCAGGCAGTCGTCGTCGTCCAGCCGGAACTGCACCAGCCGGTGCCGCCCGCCTTCCGAGATTTGGGCCAGCAGCGGCGCCAGCGCCTCGTTCACCGTCGGCTGGTCCGAGACCAGCAGGTGGATGCGGCCATCGGCGGCGCAAAGCCGTTCCAGCCGCGCGCGATAGACCTGCGGCATCGCCGGCGAGGTCAGCACGATGAAATGGAAATCGGGATGGCGCTGCGCCTTGATCGAGGCCAGCGTCAGCGCCTCGAAGCTGCGAAAGCGCTGCTCCAGCCGCTCGGGCTGATACAGCGTCTCGGCGACCTTGCGGCGCGCCTCGGCCTCGGCCTCGGAGCCGTGCCCGGTGCCGGAATAGATGGCCCAGTCGCCCCGGCCCAGGAAGGAAAAGCGGCAGATCCCGACGATAAGGTCAGCCATGGCCAGCCTCCCTGCCCCGCTGCGCGCCGACCGGAAAAAGTCGCGCGCTGTTGCCTTTGGCCGCCGGCGCCGCAGCGAAGGAAAGCCGAGCCCGGAACGGGGCCGTTGCCTGGAAAGAAACCACCATCTGAAACCACCTTCGCATGGCAATGGATCAACAGAAGACGGCCCCTTGACACGGGCCGCCACTGGAAAACTCTCTTATGCATAGCGGGGGATGGCCGCGCAGGCAAGCGCTGGCAAGGACCTGATCTGGCAGCAGAAGTTGCCGCAGGCCGGCGCGTTCCGGAAGCGACCGGGCATCGTGGGATCCCCGGCCGCCAAGACAGCGCACTCGTTACTGTTAAACCCGGCCCCGACAAAAATGCCGCAGCCAAGTTGATTAATCACGCAGGATGCGGGTTGCGAAATTTCCGATTAGGTCATCTGCTGCTGCCGGAAAAGCAACACGGAGAAACGTCCATGGTGAAGCAATCGGCAACAGCAGAGGAACCCGCGCTTCCGGTCAGCCGCGGGCAGGCGCTGTCCCCTGCCCTGCTGGCGCGGATTTTCTACCAGGCGTCGCTGGTTCACTTCAACGCGGTGGCCGAGCACCTGTCGGTGCGCGAGGCGTCGCGGCGCCTGAACATCGCCGCTTCGGCGGTGTCGCGGCAGATCAGCCAGCTGGAATTCGCCCTGGGGGTCGAGCTTTTCGTGCGCGACCGCCGCCGACGCCTGACGCTCTCGCCCGCCGGCGAGATCCTCTATGGCCATACCCGCAATCTCGGCAACATCCTCGACAGCGCCGTGGACGAGCTGGAGCTGCTGCGCGGGCTCAAGACCGGCACGGTGCGGATCGCCACGGTGGAAAGCATCGGCATCGCCTTCCTGCCCGAGATCATCTCGGAATTCGGCCGCCGCTATCCGGGCCTGCAACTGGAGGTGGCGATGGTTTCCGGGGCCGAGGTGATCGAGCGGCTGATCGACGAGCGGGCCGAGGTCGGCTTCGGCTTTCCCACCGACGCGCATCCGCAGATCGCCGTCGCCCTGCACCGCGACGTGCATATCGGCGCCATGATCCGCCACGACCATCCGCTGGCCGACAGCCGCGGTCCGGTCAGCCTGGCCGAATGCCTGGCCCATCCGATGGCCATCGCGAATTCCGAGATCTCGATCCGCAGGATCGTCGATCCGTTCCTGCTGCAGGCGACCCAGACCCTGCCGCCCATGGTCGAGGTCGATTCCATCCGCATGCTGGTCGAACTGGCGCTGACCGGGCGCTATGTCTCGATCACCACGCCCATCGGCGCCCAGACCGACATCGCCGAGGGCCGGCTGGTGTTCCGGCCGCTGTCCGAGGAGGGCCTGCCCGCGAACCGCTTTGGCGTCATGCTGCGCGGCGGCGGCACGCTGCCGCTCGCCGCCGCGGTGTTCCTGGACTATGCCCGCAACCAGTTCTTGCGGATCGAACTGCCCGGCGCGGTCCTGCCCGAGGGCGACGAGGGATAATCGCCCTCTGGCCGGGACGGATCGCGGCCGGCAGGGCCGCGATTCTCGTCGTGAAGCGGCCTCGGCAGCCGCCCGGACAGGTTCAGAACCGCAGCGCCGTGGTCAGGAAGAAGCTGCGCCCGGGTTCTGGATAGCCCTCGACCAGCGCATGGTCGCGGTCAAAGAGGTTGCGCACGCCGAACAGCACCTCGGCCTGCTCGCTGGCGGCCCAGGCGAAATCCAGGTTCGCCAGCGCGAAGCCGCCCATGCGGGTATAGGCGATGGCCGCCGGATCCTCGGGCTGGATCGCGCTTTCCGACAGGCGCGCGCTCGACACCTGCACCGAGGGCGAGACCGTCAGCACCGGCGTGGCCTGCCAGTCCAGCCGCACAAAGGCGTTGTGGCGCGGCGTGTCGGTCGGCCGATAGTCGGCGCGCAGCGGATCGGTGATCGAACGATGCAGCCAGGTATAGTTCGCCACCAGCACCAGGCTGTCGGCCAGCGGCCAGTTCGCCGCGACCTCGAAACCCTTGTAGACGCCGTCGCCGACGTTGCGGCTCTGGGTGATCTGGTCGCCCTCTTCGTCCAGCGCGCCGGTCGGGACCGACTGGATCATGTCCTTGACCTTGCTGTAGAACAGCGCCGCGTCCACGGTCGCGGGGCCGATGTCGCCGCTGTAGCCCAGCTCGGCATTCAGCGCGCGTTCCGATTCCAGGTCCGGGTTCGGCACCGCCGTCCCGAAGCGGGTGCTGTAGCGGTCGAAAAGCGTCGGGAACCGGGTGCGCGAGGACAGGCTGGCGTGATATTCGCCCATAGCCCCCGGCTGCCAGATCGCCGCCAGCTGCCAGTTCAGCGCGTCCGAGGATCCCGTCGGCAGGCCGGCGTCATCCTCGGTCCGGTCGGCTTCCAGCACGCGGGCCCTGTCATAGCTGAGGCCCGCGACCACGCGCAGATCCTCGCGCGCCTGCCAGGTATCCTCCAGCGCGACGGACCAGGTTTCCTCGGTGCTGATCTCGGCCGGATCGGGACTGCCGCCCAGGCCCGGGCGCGAGAACTGGATCGATTCATGCTTGTCGCGGCGGAAATGCGCGGCGCTGCGCAGGCTGTGCTCGCCGATGTCGGCCCCACCCTCCAGGCTCAGGCCCCAGGAGCGGTCCTTGTAGCGGCTGTCGAAGGCGCGGCGCTCGGTCTGGGCGCTGTGGGTGTAATCGTCCCAGGCCGAGAGCAGGTTGTCGAAGCGGTTGTAATAGGCCTTGGTCTTGACATAGCCGGCGCCGAGTTCCGTATGCGAATAGAAGGCCAGGCTGTCGATGTCCCATTCCGGCCAGGTCCAGTCGCGCTGCCAGCTCTGGCCCTCGCCCGGCTCGTCGGTCAGGCCGCGGATCGGCTGGTCGATGTTATAGGGAGCGTTCTTCTGCCCGGTCTGGCGGGTATAGCTCAGCACGTATTCGTCACTCGCGTTCGGCGTCCAGCCGGCCTTGAGGTTCAGCCGCGAATCCTCGCTGTCGGAATAGTCGCGCAGGCCGGCGCCCTGCTGCGGGCGCGGCTCATAGTCGCGCGACAGATAGAAGCCGTCGCTGTCGCGCCGCAGATAGCTGCCTTGCAGCCAGAACCGGTCGCGCTTCACGCCCAGCGACACATAGCCGCTGCGGCCCGAGATGTCGCCGCGATTGCCGGCCTCGACCCCCAGCCGGGCCTCGCCCTCGAAGGGCCGCGTGGGCTGGCGCGTGACCAGGTTGATGGCGCCGCCCATGCCGCCCGGGCCGTTCAGCACCGAGACATAGCCCTTTTGCACCTGGATCTCGGCCAGGTCTGGGGTCAGGAAACGGCCATAGTCCAGCCGGTTGTCGGCCGGCAGATAGACCCGGATGCCGTCGATCGACAGCGGCGCCTGGAAGCGGTCGAAGCCGCGCACGAAGACCAGCCGCTCGTTGCGGCTGCCGCCGGTATTGCCGACCTCGACTCCCGGCACCACGGCCAGCGCATCGTCCAGCGTCAGCCGGTTCTGCCGCGCAACCTGCTCGGCGGGAACGGTGCTGGCGGTGCCGCCCTGCGCATCGGCCTTGCCGGTCAGCACCACCGTGCCCAGCGTGAAGACCGGGCTGGCCGGTGCGGGCTCTTGCGCCATGCCCGTGTCGGGCTCTTGCGCCGCGCCCGTGTCGGGCTGTTGTGCCATGCCGGTCCCGGGCACCAGCCCGAGCAAAGCCAGGGCGAAAAGCCCCCTCATGTGAAACCCCATCGCTTCCTCTCGCGAATCGTTATGCTTAACAAAACATAACGTAACCGGGCGGGATGGCCATAGCCCGCGCGGTGTCGCATCCCCGGGTCGTGTCCGCCGCGCCACGCGGCGCTTGCCAGCGCCACCCGTTATGTTCCATCATCCATAACGTCGCGGGAATCAGCGCCGAAGGGGGAACCACCATGGACATCCGCTATGTCTGCTCCGAGGAGGAGTTCAGGACCGACAGCGTGCTGAGCGCGGCGGCCGAACGTGCGACGGCGCTTGGCATCGCGCTGGCCGGCACCGTGCAGCCGGTCGACCCCGAGGTGCCGCGCGGCCATTGCGACATCGTGCTGGCGCTGCTGCCAGATGGCGAGCGGCGCGGCATCAGCGTCGACATGCCGCCCGAGGTGCCCGGCTGCCGGCTGGACCCCGAGGCGCTGGAGGCCGCCGTCGCCGTCGTCGAAAGCCGCCTGCCCGGCGCACAGGCGCTGGTCGTGAACAAGTTCGGCAAGCAGGAGGCGGCGGGCCGCGGCCTGGTCGGCGCCATCGGCGAGGCCTGCGCAAAGGGCCTGCCGGTGCTGGTCGGCGTCGCCCCGCAATGGCGCGAGGCCTTCCTGGCCTTCGCCGAGGACAGGGCCCAGCCGCTGCCGGCCGAGGCCGAGGCGATTGTCGCATGGTTGCGGCAGACCTGCGCAGCCAGGGCCGACTGACCTGCAACCCTCTGGAAAGGAACTGCCATGAAACTCAGCGCAAGAAACGTCCTGCCCGGCACCGTGACCGAGATCGTGACCGGCGCCGTGACCAGCCATGTCCGCATCGACCTGGGCGGCAGCGTGGTCACCGCCTCGATCACCAATGACGCGGTCAAGGAACTGGGGCTCAAGGTCGGCAGCCGCGCCTCGGCCGTGATCAAGGCCTCGGACGTGATGGTCGGCGTGGATGAATGACGCCGACGCAGACGCGCTGAGGCCGCATGAGCAGGCCGTCGGCACGCCGCAGGGCTTTGACGCCGGGCTGTGGTTCATCGGGCGCATCCGCACCCCCTGGACCCGGCGCGGCGACTGCCCGCATCGCGGCGATGCCGAAGCCGGCCCGCCGTGCCGGATCGAGCTGTTCGACCCCTGGGGGCCGGCGCTGACCGGGATCGAGGCCCAGGAGCGCCTGCAGATCCTGTACTGGATGGACCAGGCGCGCCGCGATCTGGTGCTGCAAAATCCCAAGTTCGGCGGCCGCGCGACGGGCACCTTCGCGCTGCGCTCTCCGGTGCGGCCCAACCCGGTGGCCTCGTCGGTCGTCCGGCTCATCGAGGTGCAGGGGCCGGTGCTGACCGTGCGCGGGCTCGACTGCCTCGACGGCACCCCGCTCATCGACATCAAGGCAGCGTTCGGAGCCCTCGCATGATCCGCCTGACCCGCCGGAGCCTCGCCGGCCTGATCCTCGCGCTGGTGGCGGCCGGCCCGGCGCTGGCGCTGGACGCGGCGCGTTTCACCGATGCGACCGGGCGCGCGGTCGCGGTCCCGGCCAAGCCGGCGCGGGTCTTTGCCGCCGGACCGCCGGCCGCGACCCTGCTTTACGCGCTGAAGCCGCAGGCGATGGTCGGCTGGGTCCGGCCGCTGAAGCCGCAGGACCTGCCCTTCCTGCGCCCCGAGGCTGCCGGCCTGCCGACCCTCGGCCGCCTGACCGGCAGGGGCGACACGCTGAACCTCGAGGTGCTTCTGTCCACCCGGCCCGAGCTGATCATCGATTACGGCACGGTGAATGCGACCTATGCCGACCTGGCGGCGCGGGTCCAGGACCAGGCCGGCGTGCCCTATGTGCTGGTCGACGGCGGCTTCGCGCAGATGCCGTAGGCGATCCGGCAGATGGCCGGCGCGCTCGGCGTGCCCGAGCGTGGCGAGGCGCTGGCCCGCTATGCCGAGACCACGCTGGCCGACCTGGACGCCATGCTGGCCGGCATTCCCGAAACGGCGCGGCCCCGGGTCTATTTCGCGCGCGGCCCCGAGGGCACCGAAACCGCCGGCCCCAGGTCGATCAATGCCGAGGTCATCGCCCGCGTCGGCGCCCGCAACGTCGCCCAGACCGACAGCGACGGCCTGGCCAATGTCTCGCCCGAGCAGGTGCAGGCCTGGGCGCCCGATGTCATCATTGCCGTCGATCCGGATTTCGCCGCCAATGTCGCCACGATGCCGGAATGGCAGGGCATTCCGGCGGTGGCGCAGGGCCGGGTCTACCTGGCGCCGGCCGCGCCCTTCGGCTTCATCGACGCGCCGCCCTCGGTCAACCGGCTGGCCGGGGTGATCTGGCTGTCGCACAAGCTGTATCCCCAGGCCGCCAAGGGCGATCTGCACGGCCGGATCGCCGATTTCTACGAGCTCTTCTATGGGCCGCGACCCGATACCGCCGCTGTCTCGGCGCTGCTGGGTGACTGAGCGCAGCCTGCTGCCGCTGCTGCTGCCGGGGCTGGCGGCGGCGGTGTTGCTGGGCGTGGCGCTTGGCCCCTACGGCCTGCCGCCGGGCCGGATCCTGGCGATCCTCGGCGGCGACCGCTCGGACCCGCAGGCGGTCACGGTGCTTCTGAACATCCGCATGCCGCGCGTGCTGGCCGCCGCCTTGGTCGGCGCGGCGCTGGCCACCGCCGGCGCGGCTTATCAGACGGTGTTCCGCAACCCGCTGGTCTCGCCCGACATCCTGGGGGTTTCGGCCGGGGCGGGCTTCGGGGCGGTGCTGGGGATCCTGCTGGGCCTGCCGGTCATCGCGATCCAGATGCTGGGCTTCGGCACCGGGCTTGCCACGGTCGGGCTGGTGCTGGCGCTGAGCCTCGCGCTGCGCGGCACGGGCCAGGTGCTGGTCATGGTGCTGTGCGGCATCGCCGTCGGCGCACTGGCCGGGGCCGGCATCGCGCTGGTCAAGCTGCTGGCCGACCCCGAGCAGCAATTGCCCGCGATCACCTTCTGGCTGATGGGCAGCCTGGCCGGCATCAAGCGCCCCGACATCGCCGCCGCCCTGCCCGCCGTGCTGGCCGGCCTGCTGCCGCTGCTGGCGCTGCGCTGGCGCATCGGGCTCTTGGCGATGGGCGAGGACGAGGCCCGCGCCATGGGCATTCCCGCCGGCCGGCTGCGGCTTCTGGTCATCGCCTGCGCCACGCTGATGACCGCGGCCGCCGTCGCCATGGCCGGGGTGATCGGCTGGGTCGGGCTGATGGTGCCGCATACGGCGCGGCTCCTGACCGGGCCGCGCTTCGACCGGCTGCTGCCGGCCTCGGTGCTGATCGGGGCGGGCTTCATGGTGCTGGTCGACACCGCCGCCCGCAGCATCGCCCAGATCGAGGTGCCGCTGGGCATCCTGACCGCCGTGCTGGGCGCGCCGATCTTCGTCGGCCTGCTGGCGCGCGGCGCGCGGGGGTGGAGCGAATGATGCCGCTGCTGGCCGCCCGCGACCTGGCCGTGGGCCATGGCGAACGGGTGCTGATCCGGGGCGTGGATTTCCGGCTCGCGCCCGGACGGGTGCTTTGCGTGCTGGGGCCGAACGGCGCCGGCAAGACGACGCTGTTCCGCACGCTGCTGGGGCTGATCCCGGCGGCCTCGGGCCAGGTGCTGCTGGGCGCCGATCCGATCGACCGGCTGTCGCGCCGGCAGATCGCGGCGCGGCTTGCGCATGTGCCGCAGGCGCTGGCCAATCCCTTTGCCTTCACCGCGCGCGACATCGTCTTGATGGGCGCCGCCGCCCGGCTGGGCGCATTCGCCCGCCCCGGCAGGCCCGAGACCGCCCGCGCCATGGCCGCGATGCAGGATCTGGGCATCGCCGATCTGGCGACGGCCGATCTGGCGCTTCTGTCGGGCGGGCAGCGCCAGCTGGTGCTGATCGCCCGGGCGCTGGCGCAGGACGCGGCGGCGTTGGTCATGGACGAGCCGACCGCCAGCCTCGACTTCGCCAACCGCCGCCAGGTCGGCCAGGCGATCCGCCGCCTTGCCGGGAACGGACGCGGGGTGATCCTGTCCAGCCACGACCCCGACCATGCCGCGGCGCTGGCCGACGAGGTGCTGCTGGTGAACCGCGCCGGCGTCCTGGCCCTGGGCCCGGCGCCCGAGGTGATGACGGCGGCAAACCTGTCGCGGCTCTACGGCATCGCCATAGGCCGCACCGAGACCGCGGACGGACGGCTGCATTTCCACTGAGATTGTCCCCGCATGCCGTGGCGCGGGGGCCGATCAGCCGCTTTTCCGGCGCGGTGCCGGCTTTTTCCCCGCCGGGGCCTTGCGCGAGGAGGACGTCTTCTTCGCCACCCCCGCGCTTTCGCGCAGCGCCGTCATCAGGTCCACGACATTCTCGCGCGGGGCGGGTTTCCGGGGGGTGATCTTGCGGCCCTCGATCCGGGCCTTGACCAGCTCGGCCAGCGCCGCGTCATAGCGGTCGTCGAAGCCCGAGATGTCGAATTCGCCCATCTTGGTCTTGATGATATGCTCGGCCAGCTCCAGCATCTCGCCCTTGATGCGCCGGGCGGGAATGTCGCGGAACACCTCGGCGGCGGGGCGCACCTCGTGGTCGAAGTTCAGCGTCGTCGCGATCATGCCGGCATCGTCGGCGCGGATCAGCACCGTGCGCACGCGCCGAAACAGCACCGCCCGCGCCAGCGCCGCCACCTTGCGGCGCGCCATGCCCTCGCGGATCAGGGCAAAGGCCTCCTGCGCGGCCCGGTCGGCCGGGGTCAGGTAATAGGGCCGGTCGAAATAGGTGTCGTCGATGTCCTGGCAGGCGATGAAATCCGACACCGCCAGGGTCTTGTCGCTTTCCGGCACCGCCGCCGCGATCTCGTCGGGGTCCAGCACGACATATTCGCCGCTGGCCAGCGCATAGCCCTTGACCTGATCCTCGCTTTCGACGGGCTTGCCGCTCTCGGCGTCGACGAACTGGCGCCGGACCCGGTTGCCGGTGGCGCGGTTCAGGGTGTGAAAGCCGATCCGCTCGGAGGTGGAGGCCGCCGTGTGCAACGCCACCGCGCAGCTCAGCTCGGCGATCTGCAACCGGCCTTTCCAGACTGCCCGAGGGGCCATGGCTCGCATCCTCCGCATCCGCCTGGGGCCAACGCCCGGCCGCGGTCCGGGTTCCGCGCGACCCGCACCCGGGATCACGGCAGCGTGACGGAACATCCCGGCCCCGGGACGGTTCCCCTTGCCTACCCCACAGGAAAGGAGCGATCGGAATGGACCACAGCCATCACATCCGCCTGCAGGAGCAGGAACTGACCCCGGACACGCTGACCGGCGCCACGATCTATGGCCCGGGCGACGAAAAGATCGGCCATGTCGCGCATGTCCACGGCAATGGCCGCGAGGCGCAGGTCATCATCGACGTCGGCGGCTTCCTGGGCATCGGCGCCAAGCCGGTGGGCATCCTGGCGCGAGAGCTCGATTTCATGCGGGACACCGAGGGCACCGTGCATGCGGTGACACGCTGGACCAAGGACGAGTTGAAGGCCCTGCCCGAGCATCACCACTGATCGAAAACGGAGGATAAGGCCATGGGCGAGAAATTCGACCCGAAGGAAGAGAACGAAAAGTTCAACGTCCAGCAGAAGGCCCAGGCCTTGAAGATGGGCAATGCCGATCCGGCGCTGAACCCCGGCCGGATGCGCCGCCCCGACGAAGAGGCGAATGCCGGCGGCCAGAACCGCGAGGCGGGCGACCGCAAGGCCCGGCAGAACGACCGCGCCACCAACGGCGGGGAATAACGCCATGCCCGCCAAGTCCAAGGCCCAGCAAAAGGCCGCCGGCGCCGCGCTGTCCGCCAAGCGCGGCGACACCGCCAAGGGCGAGCTGCACGAGGCATCGCGGCAGATGTATGACTCGATGTCCGAGAAGGAGCTGGAAGAACTCGCCAGCACCAAGCGCAAGGGCAAGCCCGAGCACAAGGATTGACACCGGCGGCGGGGCGGACGGTCCCGCCCTGCGGGAACAAACCCCGGCGCCGGCCGTTGAATGGATCATTGCGAGCAGAAAGGGAGCATCCCGCATGGCACGCTCCGATCCATCCCGGGGACGCTGAGCATGGCGCTGGAAACCTATCGCGAGAAGCGCGATTTCACCGCCACGCCCGAACCGCGCGGCGGCCGGCGCCGCAAGACGGGCCAGGCCTTCGTGATCCAGAAGCATGCCGCGCGCCGTCTGCATTACGATTTCCGGCTGGAACTGGACGGCGTGCTGAAAAGCTGGGCCGTCGCCAAGGGGCCCAGCCTGGTCCCCGGCGAAAAGCGCCTGGCCGTGCATGTCGAGGATCACCCGCTGGAATACGGCGATTTCGAGGGCACGATACCCAAGGGCGAATACGGCGGCGGCACCGTGATCCTGTGGGATCGCGGCAGCTGGACCCCGATCGGCGACCCGCACCAGGGCTATGCCAAGGGGCATATGGAATTCTCGCTCGAGGGCGAAAAGCTGCATGGCCGCTGGCACCTGATCCGCATGCGCGGCAAGCCCCGCGAAAAGCGCGAGAACTGGCTGCTGATCAAGGGCGAGGACGATTTTGCCCGGCCCGAGGACGCCCCCGACATCCTTGACGAGCGCCCGGAGTCGGTCAAGACCGGCCGCCAGATCGCCGATGTCGCCGGCGAGGCGCCGGGCTGGTCCTCGAAAACCGGGCGCATCCGCAAGACGGCCAAACCCGCCGCCAATCCTCCAGCCAGACCCGAGCCGGCGCCGGAAGCCGCGCCCCCGGATCTGGACCTGGCCGCCGTCAAGGGCGCGCGCAAGGCGGCGATGCCGGACTTCGTGCCGCCGATGCTCGCCACGCTGGTCGTGAAGGCGCCCAGCGGCGAACGCTGGCTGCACGAGATCAAGTTCGACGGCTACCGCCTGCAAGCCCGCGTCCAGGCCGGGCGGGTCAAGCTCTTGACCCGCAGCGGGCTGGACTGGACCTCGCGCTTCGGCAAGGCGCTGCCGGCGGCGCTGGCCGGCCTGCCCTTGGGCGAGGCGGCGATCGACGGCGAGCTGGTGGTCGAAACCGACGCCGGCGCCTCGGATTTCTCGGCCCTGCAGGCGGATCTCAGCGCCGAGCGCACGGACCGCTTCGCCTTCTACGCCTTCGACCTGATGTATCTGGACGGCTATGACCTGACCGCCGTGCCGCTGATCCAGCGCAAGGCGCTGCTGGCGCCGCTGCTGGGCGCGGACGGCGGGCTTGTCCGCTTCAGCGGCCATCTTCAGGAAAGCGGCGCGATGGTGCTGCGCCACGCCTGCCGGCTCAGCCTGGAAGGCATCGTCTCGAAGCTGGCCGACAGCCCCTATCGCGCCGGGCGCGGCAAGGCCTGGGTCAAGTCGAAATGCTCGGCCCGGCAGGAATTCGTCATCGCCGGCTATGTGCCGTCGTCGGTGTCGCGCAAGGCCATCGGCTCGCTGATCCTGGGCGTCTATGACGGCGGCCAGCTCGACCATGTCGGCCGGGTCGGCACCGGCTTTTCCGCCGCCGTGGCCGAGGACCTGTTCCAGCGCCTCGAACGGCTGCGCATCCCCGAAAGCCCCTTCGCCGCGCGCCTGACCGCCGAGGAAGCGCGCCAGGCCCGCTTCGTCCGCCCCGAACTGGTGGCGGAGGTCGAGTTCCGCGCCTGGACGGCCGATGGCCACCTGCGCCACGCCTCGTTCCGCGGATTGCGCGAGGACAAGCCGCCCGAGGAGATCATGCGCGAAGCCAAGCCCACCGCCAAGCCGCCGGCCCCGCAGCGCCGCCGGGTGCGGCTGACCCATCCCGACCGCGTCTATTGGCCCGACGAGGGCATCACCAAGGAGGGGCTGGCCGATTATTACGCCGAGGTCTGGCGCCAGATCGCGCCCTGGATCACCGGCCGGCCGCTGGCGCTGCTGCGCTGCCCGAACGGCATCGCGGGCGAGAAGTTCTTCCAGAAACACGCCTGGAAGGGCATCAGCCCGCATGTCCTGCAAGTGCAGGATCCCCAGGATCCAAAGGGCGAGCCGCTGATCGCCATCGAGGATCTGGACGGGCTGATGGGCCTGGTGCAATCCGCGGCGCTGGAGATCCATCCCTGGGGCTCGACCCTGGCCGACTGGGAGCGGCCGGACCTCATCAACATGGACCTCGACCCGGGCGAGGACGTGTCCTGGTCCGCGGTGATCGCCGCCGCGCGGGCCTTGCGCCAGCGGCTGAACGATCTGGGCCTTGCGGCCTTCGTCAAGACCTCGGGCGGCAAGGGGCTGCATGTCGTGGCACCGCTGAAGCCCAAGGCGGAATGGCCGGCGGTCAAGGCCTTTACCAAGGCCATGGCCGATGCGATGGCGGCCGATGAGCCCGCGCTTTACGTCTCGACCATCAGCAAGGCCAAGCGGCGCGGCAAGATCCTGATCGACTATCTGCGCAACCAGCGCGGCGCGACCGCCGTCGCGGCCTATTCCACGCGCGCCCGGCCCGGCGCCGCCGTCTCGGCCCCGCTGGGCTGGGAGGAACTGGACGAGCTGCCCGGCCCGGCCTGGTTCACGCTTCAGAACATGCCGACCCGCCTGGCGCAGCTTTCGGCCGATCCCTGGGACGGCTTTCGCGCCGCCGCAGCGCCCTTGCCCAAGGCGCGCTAGCGGCCCTTGGGCTTCCTTTCCGCCGCGATGCTTTTCTTCAGCGCATCCATGATGTCGACGACATTGCTGCGCGGCGCGGGCTTCTCGGCGGCGGGCTTGGCGCTGCGCTTGCGGGCCTTGGTCTTGGCGGCGATGATCTCCAGCAGCTTGTCCTGCACCGGATCGGCGACCATGGCCGGATCCCAGGCCGTGGTGCGGTCGTCGATCAGCCGCGTCACCAGCTTCAGCGCCGCCGGATCGACCTTGCCGGGTTCGATGCCTGCGAAATAATCCGCCTCGGGCCGCACCTCGTCGCCATAGCGCAGGGTCCAGAGCACGATGCCCTTGTCGCGCGGCTCGAGCAGCACGGCACGCTCGCGCCGATAAAGCACCAGCCGCGCGATGCCGACCGTGGCGGTCGCCGCCATGGCGTCGCGGATCACGCAAAAGGCTTCTTCGCCGATGGCATCGTCCGGGGTCAGGTAATGCGGCTTGTCATACCAGATCCAGCCGATGGAATCCGCGGGCACGAACATCTCGATGTCGATGGTGCGGGTGCTTTCCAGGGCCAGCGAGGCGATCTCGTCCGCCTCCAGCATGACATATTCGTCCTCGCCCCGGGGATAGCCGCTGACCTGGTCCTCGTCCGCCACCGGCTTGCCGGTCCCGGCATCGACATAGCGGCTGGCGATGCGATGGCCGGTCCTGGCGTTCAGGGTATGGAACCGCACCTTCTCGCCCTCGCTGGTGGCGGGGGTCATCGCCACCGGGCAGGTGACGAGCGAGAGCTTCAGATAGCCCTTCCAGAACGAACGCGGCGCCATCGGGTTTTCCTGCGTGGGGGCGGTTTGGGATCAACGGCGAAGGCCGCGCAATGTTCCCGCCCGGGCCATCGCGTCAGCGTCCAGAGGGTCCGCAGGCGGGCGGCGCGCCCAATCCGCCCAGCCTGCGGATTTCGGCCACGATCTCGGCCACGCCCTCGCCGGTGCGCAACGAGCAGAAGCGCACCGGACGCCCGCCCCGCTGCCGCGCCGCGTCGCGGGCCATGCGGTCGCGGTCGCAGCCCACCGCCTCGGCGATGTCGATCTTGTTCACCACCAGCAGGTCCGAGCGCGTGACCCCCGGCCCGCCCTTGCGCGGAATGTCGTCGCCCATGCCGCAATCGATCTGATAGACGGTCAGGTCGGCCAGCTCGGGCGAGAAGGTGGCCGACAGGTTGTCGCCGCCGGATTCGATCAGCACCACGTCCAGATCGGGAAAGCAGCGGCGCAGATCCTCGACCGCCGCCAGGTTGATCGAGCAATCCTCGCGGATCGCGGTATGCGGGCAGCCGCCGGTCTCGACGCCGCGGATGCGCTCGATCGGCAGCGCCTGCACGCGCATCAGGTATTCGGCATCCTCCCGCGTATAGATGTCGTTGGTGATCGCCGCGACCGAGAGGTCTTGCGACAAGGCCCGGCACAGGGCCTCGGTCAGGCGGGTCTTGCCCGCGCCGACCGGGCCGCCGATGCCGATGCGCAGGGGGCCGTTCGGGCTGGTCATGTGCGATAGATCCTTGGCTGATGGGTTTCGTGGCGGATGGCGCACAGGTCGCCGCGAAAGGCGCAGCCGCCCAGGTCGTCCAGCGTCGCGGCCTGCGCCTCGGCCGCGATGTCGCGGATCAGCGGCATCAGGGCCGACAGCACGCGCTGGCCGTCGGTCGGACCGATGGGCACGGATTTGACGCAGGCCGTGACCAGGTTGGCGGCAAAGGCCTGCAGGAAGATCGCCAGCGTTTCGGGCAGCGCAACCCCCGCGCGGGCCGCCGCCTGCCCCAGGACGACCGGATAGGGCGCCGCCGGCAAGGGCCCGTCGATGGCCGAGGCGGTGCGGGCGAAGCTGGCCCCCTGCTCAAGGGTTTCGCGCCGCCGCTCGGCACAGCCCGACAGGGCCAGCGCCAGGTCGGCGACATCCTCGCCCCGCCAGGCATGGGCCAGCAGGATGGCGTCGTTGCGGCCGGCGCCGTGGCGCAGAAGATCCGCCAGCCAGCCCTGCACGTCCTGCGCATCGGCCAGCCAGCCATCGGCGATGGCCTGCTCGATGCCATGGGAATAGGCGAAGCTGCCGACCGGATAGGCCGGGGACAGCCAGGCGAACAGGCGCTGCAGCCCGGCGATCTCAGCCATGATGGTGATGGTGGTGCCCGGGCCCATGCGCGTGGCCGTGATCATGGCCCATCACCTGCGCCGGACCATAGGCGCCGCCCTCGGGCGTGAAGGGGCGGCGCGCCTCGGCCACGGTCGCACCAAGGCCGAGCAGCATCGCGCGCAGCACGTGATCGGCGCGAATGACCAAGTGGAACGGCTCGATCTGGCAGGGCGTGTGGCGATTGCCGATATGCCAGGCCAGGCGCGGCAGGTCGCCGGTGACGATCAAGACGGGTTCCTCGGCGGCGGCGATCTCGATCAGCCCGGCGTCGGTTTCCAGGGCATCGCCATGCGCCAGCGCCGTTACCTTCGGCAGGTCCACCAGCAGATCAGTGCCAAGGGCGGTGCGCAGCAATTTGCGGCGCAGGACGCGCGCGTCGTAATCCAGTTCGACCCGGTCGATGGGGCGGCCGGCAAACGGGGCGCGAAGGACGGATGTGGCTTTCATCTTCAGAACAGGAAATAGCGTTGCGCCATCGGCAGGGACTCGGCCGGCTGGCAGGTCAGAAGTTCGCCATCGGCGCGAACCTCATAGGTCTCGGGATCGACGGTGATCTCGGGCGTCGCATCGTTCAGCACCATGTCGGCCTTGCCGATGCCTCGGGTGCCCTGGACGGCGATCCTGTCCTTGGCCAGCCCCAGATCATCCAGTTCCGCGTCGCGGCTGACGAAGATCGCCGCGCTGCGTTCGACCGAGCGGCCGAATGCCCCGAACATCGGCCGCGAATGCACCGGCTGCGGCGTCGGGATCGAGGCGTTGGGATCGCCCATCTGCGCCATGGCGATGGTGCCGCCCAGCAGCACCATCTCCGGCTTCACCCCGAAGAACGCCGGGTTCCACAGCACCAGGTCGGCCCGCTTGCCGGGCGCGACCGAGCCGATCTCATGGCTCAGCCCATGCGCCACGGCCGGGTTGATGGTATATTTCGCGATATAGCGGCGGACGCGGAAATTGTCGGCCGGCCCCTCGCCCAGCTTGCCCCTTTGCTGGCGCATCTTGTGGGCGGTCTGCCAGGTCCGGATCAGCACCTCGCCCACCCGGCCCATCGCCTGGCTGTCGGACGAGATGATCGACATCGCGCCCAGGTCGTGCAGGATGTCCTCGGCCGCGATGGTCTCGCGCCGGATGCGCGATTCGGCAAAGGCGATGTCCTCGGGGATGGAACGGTCCAGGTGATGGCAGACCATCAGCATGTCCAGATGTTCTTCCATCGTATTGACGGTGAAGGGCCGCGTCGGGTTGGTCGAGGAGGGGATGACATTCGCCAGCCCCGCGACCCGGATGATGTCGGGCGCATGGCCGCCGCCCGCCCCTTCGGTGTGAAAGGCGTGGATGGTGCGGCCGGCGATGGCGGCGATGGTGTCCTCGACAAAGCCGGATTCGTTCAGCGTGTCGGTATGGATCATCACCTGCACGTCCATGCGGTCGGCGACCGACAGGCAGCAGTCGATGGCGGCGGGCGTGGTGCCCCAGTCCTCGTGCAGCTTCAGCGCGCAGGCCCCGGCGCGGACCTGTTCCTCCAGCGCGGCGGGCAGCGCGGCATTGCCCTTGCCGGCAAAGGCCAGGTTCATCGGCAAGGCATCGGCGGCCTGCATCATGCGGCCGATATGCCAGGGGCCGGGGGTGCAGGTCGTGGCCAGCGTGCCATGCGCCGGGCCGGTGCCGCCGCCCAGCATGGTGGTGATGCCCGAATGCAGCGCGTCGTCGATCTGCTGCGGGCAGATGAAATGGATATGCGCGTCCATGGCGCCCGCGGTCAGGATGCGGCCCTCGCCCGCGATGATCTCGGTGCCGGGGCCGATCAGCACGTCGACGCCGGGCTGGATGTCGGGATTTCCCGCCTTGCCGATTGCGGCGATGCGGCCGCCCTTCAGCCCCACATCCGCCTTGTAGATGCCCGAGGCATCGACGATCAGCGCATTGGTGATCACCGTGTCCATCGCGCCCTCGGCCCGGCTTTTCTGCGACTGGCCCATGCCGTCGCGGATGACCTTGCCGCCGCCGAACTTCACCTCTTCGCCATAGGTGGTCAGGTCGCGTTCGACCTCGATGATCAGGTCGGTATCGGCCAGCCGCACCCGGTCGCCGGTGGTCGGGCCATAGATCGCGGCATAGTCGGCACGGGACAGGGTTGCGGGCATCAAAGCTCTCCCATCACGCCGGCGCGGAAACCGTAGACCCGGCGCGCCCCGGAAAACGGGATCAGGGCCACGTCGCGGGTCTGGCCCGGCTCGAAGCGGATCGCCGTGCCCGAGGCAATGTCGAGCCGCATGCCGCGGGCCGCCGCGCGGTCGAAATCCAGCGCCGGGTTGGTCTCGGCAAAGTGGTAATGACTGCCGACCTGCACCGGGCGGTCGCCGGTATTGGCGACGGTCAGGGTGACGGCGCTGCGGCCCGCGTTCAGCACGATCTCGCCCGCGGCGGCGATGATCTCGCCGGGGATCAGGGGGCCGCGCGTCATCCCTGCACCGCCGCGACCACGAGCCCCGCCGCGGCGGTCGCGGCCCCCAGCCAGCGCACCAGCGCCAGCCGTCCCAGCGCGATGCCGGCCAGGTGCAGCGCGCCGGTGGCGAGCGCGAAGCCCGCCACATAGGCCGCAAACCCGTGGCCCGGCCCCTCGGCGCCATGGGCATAGCCGTGCATCACCCCGAAGACCGCCACCACGGGCAGCACCAGATGCACCGGCGGCCGCAGCGCCAGGGCGACGGCGGCCCCGACAAGGATGCTCGAGGCCAGGATCATCGGTTCGACCAGCGGCAGCGCCAGATGCGCCGCACCCAGCGCGCCGCCCGCGATCATCGCCGAGACGAAGGCCAGCGGCAGCGCCCAGACCGCCCGCCCGCCCAGGCTTGCCGCCCACAGGCCGATCGCCACCATGGCCAGCAGGTGATCGCTGCCGCCCAAAGGGTGGGCAAGGCCCGCCGCGAAGGGCGCCCCGGTCACATGGCCGGGATGGGCGAGGGCCGCGCCGGGCAGCGCCAGCGGCAAAAGGACGGCAAGGGTTTTCCGCATGGGCATGGCTTTCCTCAGCGAATGGGGTGGTGGACGGTCACCAGCTTGGTGCCGTCGGGGAATGTCGCCTCGACCTGGATTTCGGGGATCATGGCGGGCACGCCCTCCATGCAATCCTCGGCGCGCAGGATCTCGGCGCCGTGCGACATCAGCTCGGCCACGCTGCGCCCGTCGCGCGCGCCCTCGACCACGGCGTCGGTGATCAGGGCGACGGCCTCGGGATGGTTCAGCCTGAGGCCGCGCGCCTTGCGGTTGCGCGCGACGATCGCGGCCATGGCGACCAGCAGCTTGTCCTTTTCGCGGGGGGTCAGGTTCATCGGAGCCTCAGAGTTGCCAGACGCGCGGCGGCGGTCCCGCGCGGAAATGCCGGATCATCGGGATCAGCGCAGCCCGCAGCGCCTGCGAGCTGGGCGCCAGGAAGCGCGCGACCAGCATCCCCGGCAGCGCCGTGACGCCGGCCACGGCGCCCTCGGGCACCAGGGCGCGGGCCGTCTCGCAGGCGTCTTCGGCCGCCGCGGCGACCAGGACCAGGGTCGCGCTGGCGCCGATCCCGGCCAGGGTCGCGTCGCTGGCGGGCATCGCGTCCAGCCGCACCGCCTCAGCATGGATCAGGCGCTGGTCGCGCCAGATCCGCCACTGGTCGCGCAGGCTGACATGGCGCAGCGTCTCTCCATGCGCCGCGCGCCCGAAGACAAGGCTTTCCAGCGCCAGCAGCGTGGCGCCCGCCGCCATCCGCACGCTGAGCCGCCGCGCCAGGGACGAGCCTTCGTAAAGGATGGTTTCCTGCGGCAGCCAGTCAAGCCGCGCACCCTGTGCCAGCGTCAGCTCGTTGTCGACCTGCCCTGCCCCGCCCGCGCTGCGATAGACCCGCTCGGCGGCCTGCGTGGTCAAGGTCAGCGCCTCGTCGCGGCCGGCCTCGATCCGGACCGCCAGGCGGTCGCCGCCGGTAATGCCGCCCGCGGTGTTCACCACCACCGCCTCGGCGCGGCCGCGCGGCAGCAGGATCTTCATGCAGCCCTGCTGATGCAGCCGCAGCAGCCGGCCCCCGGCCTGCGCAAGATGAACTGCCCCGAAACTGCGCGGAAGCGCCTGGACAGGATTGGGCTGGTCGCATGCCATGAGCCGATCCCGAATTTGCCTGCCCCGACCAGGACCGGAATACCGCCGGGGGTCAATCGGCGGCGCGGCAGGGGCGACGGCCCGCGCCGGGTCCGCGGGCGGAACTGCCTGATTTCAAGCTAGGCTGCGCAATTTTTGATCTTTCGCGAAACGCGCGGCCAATAGGGCGCGCGCGCATGATGCGCAGGTGCTGAAGGCCGGCGCGCCGACCGGGCCGGCTGTTCGGCGCCGCAATCCGGCCGGCGAACCTTTCATGCCGCCGGACCGCCATATCCCAACTCGGCCGAGACCTGGCCGGCGCAAAGCGTCACCGGAGCGATCAGCTCCTCCAATCTTTCGTCCGACATGTAATGCACCGAGCTTGCGGCGCTGAGACCGGCAACGATGGTGCCCCGGGCGTCGCGGATCGGGGCGGCGACGCAACTGATGCCGACCTCGTTCTCTTCGCGCTCGATCGCGAATCCCTTGTCGCGGAAGTCGGCCAGCCTGGCCCTGAAGATATCCCAGTCCAGAAAGCCGGGGGGGACGATGGGGCTGGCCAGGGCATCCTCGCGCGCCAGGTCGTAAAGCCGCCGCCATTCCGCCTCGGGCGAGTCGAACAGCTGGACCTTGCCCGTGCCCGTCGTCGCCATCGGCTTCTGCAGCCCGACATGCGAGCGCATCTCGAGCCCCTTGGTGCCGGGGATCTTGTCCACATAGACGATATTGTCGCCCTCGCGGATGCTCAGGTGGATCGAGGCGCCGGTCTCGCGCGCCAGCCGCTCGATATGCGGCCGCGCGCAGCTGGTCAGGGGCATCTGCTCCAGCGCGGCGTTGCCCAGGCTGATGAGCGCCGGCCCCAGCACATAGCCCCGGCCGTCGATCTGGCGCAGGTAGCTGTGCTGCAGCAGAAAGCTGACCAGGCGATGCGTCGTGCTGCGCCCGGTCCCGACATGGCGCCCGATCGAGGCGAGATCGGATTGACCGGCCCGGACCGCCTCCAGGACCGCGAAAACCCGCGACAGCGATTGAGTACCAGCCTTGGTGTTCTCGGCGTCCATATCCATCCTCGGTCAGATCATTTCCCATATTATGGCACAAGAACTCACTATTTGAAAGAATTTTATGATTCTCGCTTGACATGGGATTTACTCCCATAATATGAAACGCTGACTGCGCCGGGAGACGCAGCGAACAATCGGATATGGGAGGCGACCGTGATTCCGTTGCCAGCAATCAGCCCGGCCAGGCCGGGACCGGATGGGCCATGCCTATCCAGACAGCTACGCGCGCCATACCTGATGGCGTCCTGCGGGATGTGCGGGTGCCAGGCGCATGACCTATAAATTCGACTTCAGCTTTCTCGCGGAATACTGGCCCGAGCTGCTCCGGGGCCTGATCCAGACCGCGCAGCTTTCGATCCTGTCGATCCTCTTCGGCTTCCTGCTGGGCACCTTGCTTGCCGTCGGCCGCACGGCGCAAAGCAAGCTGCTGCGCCGCATCTGCGCCGTCTATGTCGAGGCGATCCGCAATACGCCGCTGCTGGTGCAGATGTTCATGATCTATTTCGGGCTGGCCTCGGTGGGCTTCAAGCTGTCGGCCGAGTTCTGCGCCGTGCTGGCCATCGTCATCAACGTCAGCTCCTATACCTGCGAGATCATGCGCGCCGGCATCGAATCGGTGAGGAAGGGCCAGCGCGAGGCCTCGGACTGCCTAGGCCTGAGTTGGCTGCAATCGCTGTTCCTGGTGGTGCTGCCGCCGGCGACCGAGCGGGTCTATCCGGCGCTGGTCAGCCAGTTCATCCTGATCATGCTGGCCACCAGCCTGGTGTCGCAGATCTCGGCCGAGGAACTGACCTCGACCGCGGCACGCATCGACTCGATGACCTTCCGCTCCTTCGAAATCTACACCGTGGTCGCCCTGATCTACATCGGCCTGGCCTTCGTCTTTCGGCTGGGGTTCTGGGCGCTGTCGCGGCTGGTCTTCCCGCGCCTGCGCCGCCTCGGCACCCCGCTTTAGGAGAGAGTGATGCTGACGACGTTCCAAATGCAGGCGCTGCTGATCGCCGCCGCCTGGACGGCCGGGCTGTCGCTGATCGCCTTCGTCTTCGGCGGCGCGGTCGGGCTTCTGGTCGCGGTGATGCGGGTCTCGGCCAACCGGGCGCTGCGCGCGATCGCCTTCGTCTATATCCAGCTCGTGCAGGGCACGCCGCTGCTGGTAATGATGATGCTGTCCTTCTTCGGGCTTTCGATCCTGGGCTTCAGCCTGACGCCCTTCACCGCCGCCAGCTTCGCCATGGTGATCTATTCCAGCGCCTATTTCGGCGAGATCTGGCGCGGCGGCATCCTCGCGGTGCCGAAGACCCAGTGGGAGGCCGCCGAGTGCCTGGCGCTGCATCCGGTCCAGCGGTTCTGGCTGGTCATCATCCCGCAGGGGCTGCGCATCTCGACCCCGCCGACGGTCGGCTTCATGGTCCAGATCGTGAAGAACACCTCGCTGGCCTCGGTGATCGGCGTCGCCGAACTGACCTATACCAGCAAGCTCATCAACAATTCGACGTTCCAGCCGTTCATCATCTTCAGCGTCGTCGCCGTGCTCTATTTCTGCATGTGCTACCCGCTGGCCTGGTGGAGCCGCAAACTCGAGGACAAACTGAATGTCACCCATCGTTAAACTGAACAACGTCTCCAAAAGCTTCGGCAGCCTGAATGTCCTGCAGGGCGTGTCCTTCGACGTCGCTCCGGGCAGCGTGGTCGCCATCATCGGCCGCAGCGGATCGGGGAAAAGCACGGCGCTGCGCTGCATCAACGGGCTGGAAAAGATCAACAGCGGCGAGATCACCGTCTGCAATCACCACCTGCACCACGACGTGACCCGGTCCCAGCTGCGCGCCCTGCACCTGGACGTGGGCATCGTCTTCCAGAGCTACAATCTGTTCCCGCACCTGACCGTCGGCCAGAACATCATGCTGGCGCCGCGCTGGGTCCGCAAGCAATCCAAGGCCGAGGCCCGCGACCATGCGGCCGAGGTGCTGCGCAAGGTCGGACTGGCCGAAAAGTTCGACGCCTATCCCGAGCAGCTGTCCGGCGGCCAGCAGCAGCGGGTGGCCATCGCGCGCTCGCTGGCGATGGAGCCGAAGCTGATGCTGTTCGACGAGGTGACCTCGGCGCTGGACCCGGAACTGACCCGGTGAGGTGCTGAAGGTGATGGAGGGCCTGGCCCGGGACGGCATGACCATGGTGCTGGTCACCCACGAGATGGCCTTCGCCCGGGGCGTGGCCGACAAGATCGTCTTCATGCACCAGGGCCGGGTCTGGGAAGAGGGCGGCGGCGCGATGCTGTCCGCGCCGCAGACGCCCGAACTGCGCCAGTTCGTCGGCAACGGCCTGTGACCTTCGGCTGATACTCAACCGGCATTCGACGGCGGCCAGCGGCGGCCGGCGCTTGCCCCATCCTGCATTCATGGGAGGAAAGACATGACCATTCGCAACCTGGCGCTTGCCGCCTTGACCGCGGTCGGCCTGGCCGCCGCCCTGCCCGCCGGCGCCGACACGCTGGCCGATATCCGCGACCGCGGCATCATCAACATCGGCGTCGATATCGGCCAGGCGCCCTTCGGCATGGTGGACGGTTCGATGAACCAGACCGGCTCGGACGTCGACACCGCCCGCAAGCTGGCCGAGGACCTGGGCGTCAAGCTGAACGTCGTCTCGGTCGCGCCGGCCAACCGCATCCCCTTCCTGCTGACCGGCAAGGTCGATGTCGTCGTCGCCAGCTTCTCGATCACCGAGGAGCGCAAGAAGCAGGTCGATTTCTCGAAGCCCTATGCGGTCAGCGAGGTCGTCGTGGCCACCACCGGCGGGCTGAAGCTCTCGGGCCCGGCCGACCTGGCGGGCCATGAGGTCGCGGTCACCCGCGCCTCGACCAACGACACGCTGATCACCGATGCCATCACGGCCGGCGACGTCAAAGCGACCATCGTGCGCTACGACGACAACGCCATGACCACCAATGCCGTGCTCAGCGGCCAGCACGACGTCTATGTCGTGGCGAAATCGCTGCTGGTGCCGATCAACGAGGCCAATCCCTCGCGCAAGATCGAGCCGCAATTCGTGCTGCGCACCTATCCGCTGGCCATCGGCCTGCGCAAGGACGAGCCGGCGCTGAAGGAATGGCTGGACAGCTGGGTCGCCGACAATCTCGCCAACGGCAAGCTGAACGAGATCTACCAGACCTATCACCTGTCGTCGCTGCCCGACGTGATCCCCGAGGAATGATCGGGGACGGACGGTGACGACCTTCATGACCCAGAATACAGGAAACATGGTGATGAAAGCGAAGACGATCCGGCTGCATCCCGACGATGACGTCGTTATCGCCCTTGAACCCCTCGCAGCGGGTTCGCGCATCGCGGCCGAAGGGCTGGAGCTGCGCGAACCCATCCCGGCCGGCCACAAGATCGCCACGCGCGACATTCCGGCCCAGGGACCGATCCGGCGCTACAACCAGGTGATCGGCCTGGCGACGCAGCCCATCCGGGCCGGGCAGCATGTGCATGTCCAGAACGTGATGATGGCCAGCGTCGAGAATGACTATGCCATCGGCGCCGACGCCGCGCCGACCGAATACGCCGACCCGCCGGCCAGCTTCATGGGCATCCGGCGCGCCGACGGCCGCGTGGCGACGCGGAACTACATCGGCATCATGACCAGCGTGAACTGCTCGGCCCGCGTCGCCCGCGCCATCGCCGACCATTTCCGCCGCGACATCCGCCCCGACGCGCTGGCGGATTACCCCAATATCGACGGCGTCGTCGCGCTGACCCACGGCTTCGGCTGCGGCATCGACGCGCAAAGCGAGGGCATGGCGATCATCCGCCGCACCCTCTCGGGCTATGCCGTGCATCCGAATTTCGCCGCGGTGATCTTCGTCGGCCTGGGCTGCGAGGCGAACCAGATCGGCGACATCCTGGCCTCGCGCGGGCTGGCCGAAAGCGCCACCCTGCACAGCTATACCATCCAGGATGTCGGCGGCACCACCAACGCCATCCGGCAGGGGATCGAGCTGGTGAATTCGCTGCTGCCGGACCTGAATGAGGTCAGGCGCGAGCCGGTGCCGGCGTCGCATCTGACCGTGGGCCTGCAATGCGGCGGCTCGGACGGCTATTCCGGCATTTCGGCCAATCCGGCACTGGGCGCGGCCGTGGACCTGCTGGTCCGCAACGGCGGCACCGCCATCCTTTCGGAAACGCCCGAGGTCTATGGCGCCGAGCATCTGCTGACCCGCCGCGCGGCCTCGCCCGAGGTGGCGCGGAAGCTGATCGCGCGCATCGACTGGTGGAAGGACTATTGCGCCAAGAACGGCGCCGAGATGAACAACAACCCCTCGGCCGGCAACAAGGCCGGCGGGCTGACCACGATCCTGGAAAAATCGCTGGGCGCCGTCGCCAAGGCCGGCACCACCAACCTGACCGAGGTTTACGAATATGCCGAGCCGGTGACGCAGCACGGTTTCGTCTTCATGGATTCGCCCGGCTTCGACCCGATCTCGGCCACCGGGCAGGTCGCCTCCGGGGCGAACCTGATCTGCTTCACCACCGGGCGCGGCTCGGCTTTCGGCTGCATGCCGACGCCATCGCTGAAGCTGGCGACGAACTCGGCCACCTGGCGGCGGCAGCAGGACGACATGGACATCGACTGCGGCGTGATCCTGGAGGGCCGCGCCACCATCGAGGAGGTCGGCCGGCAGATCTTCGAGCGGATGCTGTCCTGCGCCTCGGGCGAGCCGTCGAAAAGCGAGATCCACGGCTATGGCCAGGACGAATTCGTGCCCTGGCAGATCGCTGTCGTCACCTGATCCGCAACCCCGCAAGCAGGGCTGAATCATGGCCATTCACAGCACCCCCCGTTTCGCGGCGGTCGATTGGGGCACCAGCAGCTTCCGCGCCTGGCTTGTCGATGCGGCCGGCCGGGTCCTTGCCGAACGCCGCAGCGCCCAAGGCATGACCGTGGCCCGCGAGACGGGCTTTCGCGAAATCCTCGACGGCCATCTGGCCGCGATGCAGGCCCCCGAGGGGCTGGGCACCGTCATCTGCGGCATGGCCGGCGCGCGCCAGGGCTGGGTCGAGGCCGGCTATCTCGACTGCCCCGCCGCCCTGGACGATCTGGCGACGCGCGCCATCCGCGTCGCGCATCCGGCCCGCGACATCCGCATCCTGCCCGGCGTGGCACAGCGCGACGCCGATCATCCCGACGTCATCCGGGGCGAGGAAACCCAACTTCTGGGCCTTGCGCGCGACGACGAGGCGCTGACGGTGGTGATGCCCGGCACGCATTCGAAATGGGTGCGGCTTCAGGGGACGGTGCTGGCCGGTTTCTCGACGCATATGACCGGCGAAATTTTCCAGGCCCTGACCAGCGCGACGCTGCTGAAACACGCGGTCGAGGGCGCCCAAGGCCGGCGCGTCCACGCCGCCTTCCGGGCCGGGGTCGCCGAGACCTTCGCCGCGCCGGCCGGCTGGTCCAGCCGGTTGTTCGAGGTGCGCGGCCGGCAATTGCTGTTCGGGGCCGATGCCGATGCCGCGCGGGACCGGATTTCCGGCATCCTGATCGGCGCCGAGATCGCGGCCGGGTTGGCGCAGGGGACCGGCGGATCGCCCGTCCGCATCCTCGCCTCGGGCCGGCTCGCCGATCTTTACATCGAGGCTTTCGAGCTGCTCGGCATTGCCTTCGCCGTCGAGGACGCCGACCGGGCGGTCCTTGCCGGCCTGACCCTCGCCGCCGGCCGGATCTGGCCATGACCACGCAAACCGGAGTGCCGCCCATGCCCTTTCCTGCCCTGTCCCTGCCCATCGTCGCCATCCTGCGCGGCATCCGTCCCGACGAGGCCGAGGCCGTCACCCAGGAACTGCTGGATGCCGGCCTGCAGGCCATCGAGGTGCCGCTGAACTCGCCCGACGCCTTCCGCTCGATCGAGATCGCGGCGCGGCTGGCGCCGGAGGGCGTGCTGATCGGCGCCGGCACCGTCACCCGCGCCGAAGAGGTCGCGCGCCTGCATGACGCCGGCGGTCGGCTGCTGGTCTCGCCCAATATCGACGACGACGTGATGAAGGCGGCCGTCGGCTTCGGCATGGTGACGATGCCCGGCGTCCTGACCCCGACCGAGGCGCTGCGGGCGCTGCGGCTGGGCGCCTCGGCGCTGAAGTTATTCCCGGCCAGCGTGCTGGGCCCGTCCGGGATCGCGGCGATCCGCGCCATCCTGCCGCCCGATACCACCATCGCGGCGGTGGGCGGCGTCGGCGAAGAGAATTTCGCCCGCTATCTCGCGGCGGGCGTCTCGGCCTTCGGGATCGGCTCGAACCTGTTCCGCCCCGGCCTGTCGGCCGGCGAGGTCGGCACACGCGCGCGCCGCATCATAGCGGCTTACCAGGCCGCCGCGCGCAACGGCTGAGGCGGCGCTTTGCCCGACGGCCACATCCAGTTCAGCTTCCGCCCGGAATGGAGAATTACATGAAGGCGCTTATCATCGAGAAGGAAGGCCATACGGTCATCGGCGAGATCGCCGTGCCCGAGATGGGGCCGAAGGACGTTCGGGTGCGGGTGCGCCATGTCGGGCTCTGCGGCACGGATTTCAATTCCTGGCGCGGGCTCAACCCGCTGGTGACCCTGCCGCGCGTGCCCGGCCATGAGATCGGCGGCGAGATCATCGAGGCGGGCGCGGAAGTTCCGGCCGAATACGCCGCCAGCCGCCGGGTGGTGGTGGTGCCCTATACCAATTGCGGCGAATGCTCGTCCTGCCGCAAGGGCCGGCTCAACGCCTGCCGCTACAACAAGACGCTGGGCGTGCAGCAGCAGGGCGGCCTGACGCCCGAGATCGTCGTGCCGGCGGAAAAGATCATCCTGAACGACACCCTGGCGCCGCAGCACTTGGCGCTGGTCGAACCCCTCGCGGTCGGCTTCCATGCCGTCGCGCGCGGCCAGGTCGGCGCCGACGATACGGTGGTGGTGCTGGGCTGCGGCATGATCGGCATGGGCGTGCTGATCGGCGCGGTGGCGCGAGGTGCCCGGGTCGTCGCCGTGGACATGAGCGCGCAGAAGCTGGACCTGGCCCGCCAGTTCGGCGCGGCGGTCACGCTGAACCCGGCCGAGCAGGACGTCGAGGCCTCCGTCGCGGAACTGACCGGCGGCCTGGGCGCGGACGTGGTTTTCGAGGCGGTGGGCACGCCCGCCACCTTCACCCAATGCATCACGCTGGCGGGTTATGCCGGGCGCGTGGTCTATGTCGGCTATTCCAAGGCGCCGGTCAGCTACGACACCGCCTTCTTCAATCTCAAGGAACTGGACATCCTGGGCTCGCGCAATGCGACGATGCAGGATTTCCGCGACGTGATCGCCCATCTCGAAAAGATCGGCGGCAGCGCGGACCTGCTGATCTCGAAGACCTTCCCCTTCTCGCAGGCGGATCAGGCATTCCCCTATTGGAACGACAATCGCGACAATCTCAAGGTGATGGTGGCACTATGAACGACAGCTTCAAGCGGGCTTTCAGCCTGGAGGGCAAGCGCGCGCTGGTGACGGGCGGCGGCTCCGGCCTGGGCGAGGCGATGGCCGCCGCCATGGCCGCCGCCGGCGCCGAAGTCATCCTGGTCGGCCGCCGCAGGGACGTGCTGGAACAGGCGGCCGGCCGCATCCCCGGCGCCAAGGTCGAGACCGTGGACCTGGCCGACATCGCCGCGCTCGACGCGGCCGCGAAGGCGATCCTGGAGCGGCACGGCAAGATCGACATCCTGGTGAACAACGCCGGGAACACGATCCGCAAGCCGTTCCTTGAGACGACCCATCAGGACATCGACGCGGTCGTGGACGTGCATCTGCGCGGCGCGCTGGAGTTCTCGCGCCCGATCATCGCCCGGCAGGCGGAAACCGGCGGCGGCGCGGTCATCTTCACCGCCTCGATGGCCTCCTACATGGGGCTGCCCTATGTGATGGGCTACACGGTCGCCAAGACCGCGCTGCTGGGCGTCGTGCGCGCGCTTTCGGCCGAGTTCGCCGGCCAGAACGTGCGGGTGAACGGCATCGCGCCGGGCTGGATCGACACGCCGCTGTATCGCGGGGCGACCGGCGCCGATCCGGCGCGCAAGGCCAAGGCGCTTGGCCGGATCCAGATGGGCCGCATCGGCGAGGTCGAGGATGTCGGCTGGACCTGCGTCTTCCTGGCCTCGGACGCCGCCGCCTATATCACCGGCCAGACGGTGGCCGTGGACGGCGGGGCACTGGCCGGGTTCTGACCTTCGGGCTTGGCGGGCGGCTGGCGAGGTCGCCCTTCACCCTGCCCTTCTCGGGGCAGGGCCGCCGCCGACCTAGGGGAAAAGCAGCGCCCCGGCCCCGCCGGCCGCAATGCCTGCCCCGATCACGCGGCAGACAGCGGGGCGATGCGCCAGCAGCCCAAGAGCAAGCCCGCCGCCATGCAGCAAGAGCGTGCTCAAGACGAAGCCCGTCGCGTAAAGCGCCAGATGTCCCGAGGCCGGCATCTCGGCGCCATGGGCACGGCCATGGAAGGCGGCAAAGCCCGCCACCACCAGCCCCGCCAGCCAGACCGGAGGCCGCAGCGCCAGCAGCAGGGCGACGCCGATCACCACCGACGAGGCCGCGATGCCCGCCTCGACCATGGGCAGCGCCAGCCCGAGGCGGCCGGCGACGCCGCCCGCGACCATGGCCAGCGGAAAGGCCGCCAGCAGGACCGGCGCGGCGCCGGCGCCCAGCGTGGCGGCCCACAGGCCGACCGCCACCATCGCCGCGACATGGTCCCAACCAAGCAGCGGATGCATCAGCCCCGAGATGAAACCGCCATCCGGCAAAGGACCGCCATGCGCCAGGGCGGCGCCGGGCCAGAAAAGCAGCAGGGGCACCGCGGCCAGGCGCAGCGCCGCGCCAGCCGTCTTGCAAGACAAGAGCCGCATCAGGCGATACCCCGTTCCCTGACGGCGGCGTAACCGCCATCGACATCGGCGACATTGGTGAAGCCCAGCCCGGCCAGCGTCTGGACCACCGGACCCGAGCCATTGACCGAGCCGCAGAAGACGACGATGCGCGCGTCGCGCGGCACCGCGGCCAGCGGTCCGGAAAACACCGGCTCGACCAGAGGCTTGGGCAGGATCAGCGCGCCGGCGATCTCGCCGTTCTCGGCCCGGCCCTTGGGCGCGCGGACGTCGATCAGCAGGTCGATCCCGGCCAGATCGGCGGGCAGTTCGGCGGCGGAAATGCGGTTGGACATGGTGTCTCCTTCAGGTTTTCGGGGCTGCGTGGATCGGATCGACCCAATAGACGGATTCGGGCGGCTCGACCGGATCGACATCGGTGATATTGACCACCACCGCCTCATTGTCCGAGCGGACCAGGACGCATTCCAGCACCTGCTCGGGATCGGCGTTGATCTCCTGATGCGGGACATAAGGCGGCACATAGATGAAATCGCCGGGGCCGGCGTCGGCGACGAATTCCAGCCGCTCGCCCCAGCGCAGCCGCGCCTTGCCGCGCAGGACATAGATCACGCTTTCCAGCGCGCCGTGGTGATGCACGCCGGTCTTGGCATCGGGCTCGATGGCGACGGTGCCGGCCCAGATCCGCTGCGCACCGACCCGGGCATGGTTGATCGCGGCCTCCCGGAACATGCCCGGGGTCTGCGCGGTATTGGCGTCCAACTGGTCGCCCTTGATCACCCGCACGCCGTCGTATTTCCAGCGCGGCGCCGCGTCGCGGTCGTGGTCGTGGTCGTGGCCGTGATCGTGGCCGTGATGATGGCCGTGGTCATGGGGCATCTGCCTCTCCTTGCTTTTTCGTTGCTGCGCCGCGCCTCGCGCGCGACGCACCGATGCCCCGGCCCCGCCGTGAAGCCGCCGCCGCTCAATGCACCGCCCCGTGCTGGGCGGAGCCGTGCCGGACGCCCAGCCAGTCCAGCAGGCTGCCGCGGATGCGGGCGAAGTCCGGATCGGCCACGTCGCGCGGCCGGGCCAGCGCGATCTCCTGGTGATGGGCGATGACGCCGTCGCGCATGACCAGCACCCGGTCGGCCAGCAGGATCGCCTCTTCGACGTCATGGGTAACCAGCAGCACGGCGCAACCGTGGCGCTGCCACAGCTCGGCCACCAGGGCCTGCGCCTTGATCCGGGTCAGCGCGTCCAAGGCCGCGAAGGGCTCGTCGAGCAGCAGCAGGTCGGGATCGCGCACCAGGGCGCGGGCCAGCGCGGCGCGCTGCGCCTCGCCGCCGGACAGCACCTTGGGCCACTGGTCGGCGCGATGGCCGATGCCGACCTCGGCCAGCGCCCGCTCGGCCAGCCGGCGATGCGGCCGCCCCGGCAGGCCCAGCAGGACATTGTGCCAGACCCGTTTCCACGGCATCAGCCGCGGCGCCTGGAACGCGATGGCGCGGCGGGCGGGCACCACCACCTCGCCCTGGAAGTCGGGGGCGAGATCGCCCAGGATGCGCAGCAGCGTGGACTTGCCGCAGCCCGAGGCGCCCAGCAGCGCGACGAACTCGCCCGGCCGGATGGTCAGGTCCAGGTTGTCGATCACCCGCCGGTCGCCGAAGCTGCGGCTCAATCCGCGCACATCGACGGCGGCGGCGGTGTTCAGGCTCCGGTGAAGCTGGGTCGCCATGCCAGGAAGATCCTTTCAAGCGTGCGCACGACCAGATCGACCACAAGGCCGAGCAGGGCATAGACCACAAGGCAGACCACGATCACGTCGGTCTGGAAGAATTCGCGGGCATTGGCCATCAGATAGCCCACCCCCGCCGTGGCGTTGATCTGTTCGCCAAAGACCAGCGCCAGCCAGGCGATGCCCAGCGAATAGCGCAGGCCGACCAGCGCATTCGGCAGGGCGCCGGGCAGGATGACATGCCAGACCAGCCCCCAGCGCGACAGGCCAAGGGTGCGCCCGGCCTCGACCAGCGACTGGTCGACGCCGCGGATGCCGGCATAGACGTTCAGATACAGCGGAAAGGCCGTGGCCAGCGCGATCAGCGCCACCTTGGGCGCCTCGCCGATGCCGAACCAGATGATCAAGAGCGGGATCAGCGCCACGTTCGGGACCGTGCGCAGCATCTGCATCGGCGCATCGACCAGATCCTCGCCCAGCCGGGTCAGGCCCGCGATCACCGCCAGCGCCACGCCGATGCTGCCGCCGATGGCAAGCCCGGTCATCGCGCGCCGCAGCGACACCAGGATGGCGTCCTGCAATTCGCCGGTCCGGATCAGCTTGGCCGCGCTTTCCAGCACCGTGGCCGGCCCGGCCAGCACCTCGGACGGCAGCACGCCGCTGACCGAGGCCAGGTGCCACAGCGCCACCAGCGCCACCGGCCCCGAGGCGCGGCGCAGCCAGCTCGGCAGCTGCCGCGGCCGCGCCGAGGCCGGGGTCAGCCGCACCAACCTCTCGGGTGCCGCCGGCGCCTGGCTGGGCCGCGATGCGACGCGCAGGCTTGGGATTTCGGTGAGGCGCGCAGGCCCAGGCTGTCCCAAGTCGGCACGATCTCGACACCCTTGGCACCGATCGCCACCAGGAACTGGCCGACGCGCGGCTCGGCCTCGTCGGTGCGGGCCCAGACGATGCCCCAGCGCAAGCCCTCGCTGCCGGTCGAATAGATCTTGCTGCCCGAAAGCCGCCAGCCATCGCCGCTGCGCCGCGCCGTGGTCGCGGGCAGGCCGCCGCGCAGGGGCGTGCCCAGGTCCGGCTCGACCCGCAGCGCATTGATCAGCGCGCCCTCCTCGACGGCCGAGCGCATGACCGCCCCGGCCAGGTGACGCGGCCAGCGCCCGTCATCCAGCAGCGCGAGATGGGCGTATTGCATGACCAGGATCAGCGCCACCGCCGGATCGCCGCGGCCGATCTCGGCGATGACGCGGGCGGTCAGTTCCAGCCCCGCGCCCCTGCCGCCCTGCGCGCGCGGCGCGGTCAGCGCCAGCAGCCCCGCGCCATGCAGCGCCTCGATCTGGCGCAAGGGAAAGGCGCCTTGGCGGTCGTCCTGCGCGGCCAGGGTGCCGAAGCTATCGGCCAGCGCGCGGCGATCCCGACTTCGGCGGGTTCCGTGGTGATCCTGCCCTGCAGCATCGCAATTCCCTTCATTAAAAACGATAACAATAGTCGTAATTAATGGGCCGGGCGATGCTAAAGATTGACCGAAAAATGGCATAATCTTCTCCAACATGCCGCTCGGGAGAGGTGGCCGCAGTTCTGTGCCCGCCGCAGGCGCTGGATGAGGCCGCCCCGTGGCGATGCGGTGTCTCGCGCTGCAATGGCTGCCCGATGCCGGATCACCGGGGTCGGCGCTTATCCATGCACATCGGCGACGACGCGCGTGCGCGAGATGCATCGGCAAAAGCCCGTGAAGCGGCCATTCCGGGTCATCGCCCGCGTCTCCAAGTTCGACACGATGCCGACCCATCTCGCCGGCTATCCCCAGCCGGCCTGGAACAGCCTGCCCAAGGGCCGCGTCCCCTGCCCTCTTCGCCATGCCCGGCATGGCGGGCTGGCATTTCAACCGGAACCGCCAAGCGCCGCCGCCGGCGCCGCCTGGCTTATCGTTCCAGCAGCGACTGGATATGCAGCATCAGGCTGTCCATCAGCTCCGAGTTCAACGCCTCGCCCTCCAGGTGCAGGATATGCCCCTTGCTGTCGGTGGCGCGGTGAATAGTGATGCCGCTCGAGATGCGCAGGGTCTTGTCGTCGATCCAGCCATAGCGCAACGGCGCCGTGGTCCGGGGCCGGCCGCCCCGGCGGGCATCGCGCGGGGCCTCGTCCAGGCTGCGGATCACCGGCTCGATGACCGACCATTCGGCATCGGCATGGTCCGGGGCATGGCGCGACAGCGCGTCCCGCAGCGGCGTCTCGGCCCCTCGGCGCAGCGCCATCGCCAGTTGCAGCCCGCGCCGTTCGGTCAGGCCTTCGGGAAATTGCAGCATGTCGCCCAATTCCTCGAAGATCAGCGCGAAAGAGCGGATCTTGGATCGCTTGGCCTTGGAGCCGCTGGCGAACAGCCACTCGACCGCCTCCTCGGTATTGGCAAAGGCGCCCTGGCCGGCGGCGATGACCGCGATGCGGCCACGTTCGAAATGGCTCAACTCCTCGCGGACCTCATTCTCCTCGATCATCGAGACGAAGGCGCCACCGCTGGAGGCGCGGGGACGGATCAAGCCACGGATATTGCTGTATTTTTCCGCCTGGGTCAGCTCCCTCAGCCCCCGCACCGCCAGCAGGCGGCGATAGCCCGAAAGCAGCCCGTAGCGCTGGCCCGCCCTGCCCGGCTTTTCCAGTTCGAAGACCTCGATCGGCAACCGCAGTCCATGCGCCGCGGTGGACTGGCGCAACTCCAAGATCGCCTCCTCGCTCGTCGTCAAGCGGTCGCGGATCATGGCCGCCTCGTCGATCTGGTCCAGCGGCAGCTCGACCATCAGCAGGCCTGCAAGGGGATGGCATAGTCGCCCGCGCTCAGGGCATCGCCTGCCTCCGGGGCGCCTTGCAGAAAGGCCAGCGTGCCGCCGCGGGCGGTCAGCGCTCCGCGCGCCAGATACAGGCACCCTGCCCGGTCCGCATGTGGCACCTTGGCGCTGTCGAGCCCAAGCCGGCCCTTCAGCATGGGTCAGACCCTTTGCGGCGGGCGCAGCAGCAGCATGCCATAGCCAGAGCTGCGATGCCGGCCGATCCCGCCAGCAGATCGGCAAAGCCGGCGGGATCGATCACGGTCAGCGTTTCCTGGATGATCGCGTCGGGACCGTCCAGGGCCCGGCCTCGCGCGGGCGGGCGCTGTCGTCGCGCAGGGCCTCGGCCAGAAAGGCGTCGATCTCGGCGCCCTTGGCAAAGGCCGTGCCGGTGATGGCCGAAGCCAATCGCATCACCGGGCGCAAGCGCAAGTCAAAGCCCAGCCGCTGCCCGTCGCGCCAGCCATCGGCCGGGGCGCGGCAGCGAGCGCAAACTGTCCAGCGCCACCACTCCGGCGTGCGATGGGCCGATCACCGCGGCAGCATCGCGGCGCAGCGCCTCGGCCGGTGGGCGGCATAGGCATAAAGCGTGCCCGTCTGGGCGCGCGGCGCCACCAGCAGGCGGAAGGGTTGCAGCGCGGCGGGGCCGAACACCTCGGCCATCCGCGCCGTCGATCCGGTCGAGCGCATGCGGATCGTCCGCCAGCCGCCAATGCCGCTTGAGGCATTGCGAGCTGACGCGGGTGCGCAGATGCCCGCCATAGGGCAGGCGCTTGGCCAGCCCGGCATCGTCGCGGTCCAGCAGCACGGCAGTATAGGGGGCCAGGAAATGGGCCTGCAGGAAAGGGGGGTCAGTCATCGGTATCCTCGGGCTTTTGTTCGGATCGGCGGTCAAGCCGGGCGTAATAGTCGCGCGCAAGATCGCGCCCATCCTCACGCAGGACGGCCCAGGCCGAGTTGGGCGCGTCGATGCAGGGTTGCTGGCGGGCCAGGGCGCGGATGGCGCGCTCGATGGCTTCCAGCCGCGCCGGACCGCGCGCGGCCAGCAGCCGGGCCAGGCGCTGTTCCGACAGGGCGGCCTCGTCCAGCCGCGCCGTTTCCGCGCCGCCATCGGCCAGCACGGCGCCGAATTTCCGCCCGGCCCGGTGCCGGGCCTCGGTCGCGCTGGCGGGGGTCAGCAGCGCCAACAGCTTGGTGATGCGGCGCCATTTGTCTTCTTCGCCGAGGGTGATGCCGTGGCGGGTGACCAGGCGCCAGAAGAATGCGCTGCCCCCGGGGCCCATGCGGCGGGCTGCGGCCCGTTCGCCGCTGTCGGCAGCAACAAGGGCGGCGGCGATGGCGCACGCGCAGGTGTCCACGGAGTCTAGGCTCAGGCATGTTCGACCTCTGTCATGTCGGATTCCCTGAAGATCGCGGCGATGCCCCGGTTCAGCGCCGCCCTGCCCCGTGCCACGGCCCGCGGCCGCATGATCGAGGCGCAGAGGGTGCCCGGCGCGGCACGTTCGAACTCGGCCCGCGCCGCCGAGGCCAAGTCGCGCATCAGCCGCGTGTGGACGACATTCCGGCCGCCAGTTCGACCGCCTCGCTGCCCAGCATGGTCTTTCTGACCGCCTTGGGCACCGGGATGACCCGCGACTTGAAGCCGTCCGTCTTGGAATTGCCGAGGGCAAAGGCCTCGGCGATCAGCAGCATGTCGGCCGCCCCTTCGTCCCGCCCGGCTCGGCCAGCAGGGGACGACCCCAGGTGCCGCTGAAATGGAGTTCGCAAATCAGCTTGTAGGTCCAGCCCCGCTCGCCCAGCGTCAGCGCCTTGGTCTCAGAGACATGGACCGGCGCCCAGGGGTCGCCGGTCATGCCCTTGGACGCCTTGGCCTCGACCAGGCCAGCGCCAGCAAGCCCGCAAAATGATGGGCCAGCCGCGGAACCGGCTCGGGTGGGGCGGCCGCGGCAATTTCGGGACATCGCCCGCCCCATCTGGCGCTCGGACGCTTTCCAGCTGTAATCGATGGGATCGTTGAACGCCGCCGTCGCCCAGCTTTCGGGCGGTTCAGCGATGGGCTGCCCGTGATGGGCGAACAGCACCTTGAACCATTCCTCGATCCCAGGCCAGCGGACGATATGCACGGCGTTGCCATCCAGGCAATCGTCAGGCTCCTCCTGCTTCAACCAGCGCCATCCGCAGCGCAGGTGATCGCGCGGCGTGATGCCATGGCCGGCCGGCCAGCCCTTGGCCTGAAAGGCGGGTGCCAGCTTGCCGGCAACAGCAACAGCTCGTGTGTCACGGCGGCGACATCCGCGCTGTGATGAATCAAGTGGTGGCTATCACCCGCCGGCAGGTCGAGCTTTCCCCAAGGTTCGCGCATGGAAAATCCTTTGACCAGCAGGCAGACCGTTCACAGCTGTGAACTTTGCAAGGAAATATTGCCGATCATTTTAACCGCCGAGAATTCGCCCTGCGGCCTTCGCTGAAAGACCCCCAGATAGGCCGCGGGCGTGTGAATCTGGTCAAACCATTGCAGCATCGGCTGCTGCGATCTTGCCCATATGCCTTGCCGCCTGGTGCCAGACAGCATCGCAATTCCCATCATCGGGCGCAACCTTTCAGCGCTCCTTACCAGCGCCATCCAGTCACTGACTGGTCCCCAGCAAGACCTGCGCCGCAGCGACGTGCAATCCGCCCGGCCCCGACAAGCCGGGACAGATGACGCCGCATGGTTGAGCAGGGGCATGCCGTTCAGCCGTGCAAAGCGTCGCATTGGAGGGAAGGCAATCAGCTTCTCCGGATCGTCAAGCCGGGCTTCGGCGTGGAACTGAGAAGCACGGCCGGATCGCGGTCCGAAAGCGAGAAACGGGTCCTTGCGATGGCCAGATCGCGCAAGACGTCCCATTTATCGACGGGATGGACTTGCAGTGCCACACCGATTGACCACCTTGGACGTGCTAAGATCGAACGGGTCTCGTGCGGCACAAGCTTCGAAACCTTCTTTAGCTTGTCCGCGCCTCCTGTAGGATTTCCGACTGCTCTCTTCAGCGCCTCTTGTAGCGGGCGTGAAGCTCTTCAAGGGCGGCGCCGGCATGGTCCAGAAGCCAGTCCGCCCAATCCTGATCCTTGGTCTGCACCTCCAGCCGCAAACCGTCCCGGGTTCGGGTCAGCTTCGCGGTGCTGTCCTTGTCCAGCGCCAGCCGGCGCGTCTCGCGTCGTGGACCGGGCAGCGTCACCGCCTTACGTAAACGAAGGCTTACCGCATCGAACGCAGCAACCGAGGGATCGGCAGCGTCCGGCCGCGCCTGGCTGCGGGCGCGCTGCGCCAGTTCCGCCAGCTCCGGGACGGGCAGGGCGGCGGCTTGCAGGTCCTTGGCCATCGCCTCCCAACGCGGCCGCCCGACGCCATGTGCCGGGCCGATGGCCGAGGCGAGCTCGCGCCCCACCGCCCGCGCCACGGAAAGCGCCATGGAAACGGCGGATTTCGTCATGTTCAGCACCTCGGCGACCTCGGTCTGGTTGCCGAAGCCGCTTTCCGCCAACTCCTGGGCAAACAGCGCCTTCTCGATGAAGCTCAGGTCGCGGCGACCCGTGTTTTCAGAGGCCTGGGCCACGACTGCCGCGTGATCGTCCAGAGCGGCGATCATGGCGCGCACCTTGCCCACTTGGCTTGATCCGCGCACCGCCTCAAGCCGCCTGCGGCCATAGACCAGCAGGTAATGATCCGGACGCGCCGGGTCGCGGCGCACGAGGATCGGCACGGTCTGACCCACCGCCTCGATCGAGGCGCGCAAATCGGCCACATCCGCCGGCTCCAGCCGGTCGGCGCTGCGCTCGTCGGTGATCGACCCGGGGTCCAGATCCCAGATCCGATGCGTATCGACCGCATCGCGCGCCGAGCGCAATGCCCGGTTCGCCATCATGGGTGCTGCCGGTGCGGCGCCGGTCATGTTGTCCAGCATCGACATGCGGCGTTTCTTGCCTTCGCTCATCCGCGCCTCCAGGTCTTTTGGATCAGGGCTGCAATCTCATCGTTCACCGCATTCAGGCTTTCCACCGCGCGGTCATAGGTCGAGCGGGTAAAGGCGCTGCGGTCCACTTCGTAAAGCGTCTGCTTGGTCAGGCCGGCATCGGAAATCGCGGTGGATTTCAGCATCGGCGCGTTCAGCACGTTGTCGCCGTACATCGTGCGCAAAAAGGCCACGATGCGATTCTGCGGCGCGTCCGAGGGCTCATAGCGGGTCAGCAGGTAGCGCATCCAGTCATGCGACATGTCGGCGCCGCTGTCGGCGATCACGTCCATCAGATCGGCGGTCATGCGCAGGAACTGGCTCATCGACATCACGTCCAGCATCTCGGGGTGGATGGTGACCAGCACGCCGGTCGCGGCCGACAGCGCCGACATGGTCAGAAAACCCAGTTGCGGCGGACAGTCGATCACCACCACGTCATAATCGGCATCGACCTGCGCAAGCGCATCGCGCACCCGGAAAAAGAACAGCCCGGCATTGCCCTGGGCCAGCGCACGAGGCGTTTCGTGCTCGAACTCCATCAGCTCGAGATTGCCGGGAATCAGGTCCAGGCCGGGGATATAGGTCTTGCGGATAACCGCCTGGATCGGCGCCGGATCGTCATAGCGGATCGCGTCGTAAAGCGTGCCCCCGTCGGGTAGGTCGAATTCGGGCTGCACCCCGTGCAGTGCCGTCATCGAGGCCTGCGGGTCCAGGTCGATGGCCAGCACGCGATAGCCGGTCAGCGCCAGCCGCTGCGCCAGATGCGCCGCGGTCGTGGTCTTGCCGGATCCGCCCTTGAAGTTCATCACGCCGATGATCTGCAGATGGTCGCCTTCGCGCCGGCCGGGCAGATAATCTCCGGGCTTTCGGGCGGTCTTTTCAAGCAGTTGCCGCAGGTCGTGCAGATCCTGCACCGAATAGAGCCGGCGGTTGCCGGCCGTGGTTTCGGGCGAGGGGCCCTTGCCATCCAGATGCAGCTTGCGCAGGTAGCTGTCGTTCACCCCCAACAGCGCGGCCGCCTCGCCCGAGGTGAACTTGCGCATCTGCTTGGTGGCATCGGGCGGGAACAGCGATTCCCGTTGGGCGTGAAGCTGCTTGGCCAGCGCCTCGGAATGTTGCCTGATGACCGCGTTCAGGTCCTCGGCAAAAAGGTCTGTCATCTGCCCGCTCCGCGTGTTCACGCTTTTTATCGTTTGAATGGCGTTTTTCGTGAATATCTAGCAAGTCCACGCGACTCGCAAGCTTTCTTATACGCTCAGCGTATATGTCCGCGCTTTCCAGCGGATTGGAAATCGCGCCTTCCGGCGCGGGGCGCGAGCTTGGTTTTCAACATATTGGAAATCGCTTGTGCTGGTCCGGCTGCGGCGCGGCGGTGGACGGGCAGGCGGCCGCAAGCCTTGCCTACGATCCGCGCTGGCAAACGGCGCAGGGTGCGTACCCCATTTCTCTGACCATGCCACTGTCGCGTCGCAACCACGCGCCGGAACGGGTGCATCCCTGGCTGGCCAACCTGCTGCCCGAAGAAAGCCAGCTGGCCACATTGGCGCGCCGCCTAGGCGCGCGCGGCGATACCATCGCGATCCTGCACGAGATCGGTGGCGACACGGCCGGCGCACTGTCCTTTGGCGCACCGTCATTCGCGCGGAATGGGCTGCCGTTGACCCGGCGCTACGCCACCGACGATCCGGCCCTGGCGCTGGCGCGGCATTTCGACGACCGGCGCCGACGCCCCTTCCTGATCGGCGCGGCAATCCGGATATCGACGGTATCGACGAGAACCAAGCCTATTGCCTGGCCCTTGCCGCTGCGATCGGTCTCGAGGCCGCGCAGGCCAGCATCGCGAGGGCAGGGGACCGCACCGCCCTTGTCGTCGCGCGCTATGACCACGCCCTGCGCCGCGACGGCACGATCCGGCGCCCGCATCAGGAGGACCTGGCCTAGGCGCTTGCCGTGCCGCCCGAGAACAAGTACGAACGCGGTACGCTGCGCGGCCCTTCGCTCAATGATCTGCTGACCGTCGGCGACCCGAAGTGGAGCGCGGCATTCGCCAGCGCGGGCGGGGCCCATCACCCGCTCGCCCAGCTTGCCCTTGCGGCCGACGGTATTCATCACCTCGCGCAGCAGGGTGTATTTGTAGACCACTCCGAGGTGACGTGTTGTTGCAGACGACGATGAACACCGGCGGGACGCCGATCCGTACATCTTCCCGCAGCTCGAAGGTCTTTTCGTAATGGCCATAAAGTGGACCCAGCGCCAAAAGCAGTTCCGGCGGCAGGCTGAGCGGATCCAGCGTCTTGCCGCTCGAGCGCCCTTCCTGGAAGCTTCTTTCCGATATGGTCCCAGAGGTGCGACCGGCACACGCGGCAGCCTGACGATGCCGCATTCGAACGCGTCCATGAGGGAAGGTCGCTCATCGTCCAGGGGAACAGCGTGCCCTCGACATAACCCGATCCGCGCAGGAAAAAGGGCGTGGCCGACAGGACATAGAACAGCGACACGCCCAGCTTGCGCTTGACGGTCTCGAGCCCCGAGATCCACTCCGCGCGGCCTCGTCCTGCTCCTTGGCCTCGGCCTTTCGTCGCTCTTCAGATCGGCCCGATCTCGCCATTGGCGGTGAACCCTTTCGATTGGCCTTCGCCCAGGCCCTGGGGCAGGTCGGGAAATTCGCGCAGCACGCGGCGAAAATCCGCCGCCGGCACCGGGATCAGATAGCGGCACACCTCCCAGGTGGAGAAGCGGCGCAGCCGCTTGCGGCCGTCGGGGGCATAGCCGCGCGCGGCCAGGTCCTGGCGGCCGCGGGCGGCGAAGGCGGCGGCCTTGGCGAAGCGCGCGGTGTCGACCGGCTCGGAGAGGCCTTCCGCCGCCTTGGCGGGGTCGATGGTGAAATAGGGCGGAAGGGGGTCCTTGCCTGGCATCTCGTTTCCCCTGCGATATACTGCTTCGATCGGTGTTTTGGCCGATCTATCGCACATGAGCCGGCAAAAGTGAATCGCAGATGCCGGTTTCGCTGCGAAACCCCGCCGAAAATGCGGGTGGCGCTGCCGGAATGGCGGATCTTGAAAATTTTTATTTTTATTCAATGCTTTATGTTTTATCAGGCGGGCGACCGGATCGTGACGATGGCCGCGCCGCGTGCCGGCGATGGACCCGCTCAGCCCGGCGGCGCCGTGGTCTCACGCAGCATCAGCTGCGGTTCCAGCCGGGTGACGGCGGCGACCTCGTGGCCGGCGATGGCGGCCAGCACCACCTGCGCGGCCTTGCGGCCGAGGTCGCGCTTGGGCTGGCGGATCGTGGTCAGCGCCGGCAGCAGATGCGAGGCCAGCTCGATATCGTCGAAGCCGACCACCGACACGTCCCGCGGCACCCGCTGCCCGGCGCGGCCGAGGTCGGCGATGAAGGCGCAGGCCATCTCGTCCGAAAAGGCGAAGACGGCGCCGGGACGCTCGGCCGGCGGCAGCGCGAGCCAGTGCCGCGCCGCCGCCTGCCCGGCCTGCAACGAGAAATCGCCCGGAAACAGCGTCAGCCGCAGGTCCTGCGCCGCGTCTCGCGTGCCGGCGAGCCGGGCCTGGTGCAACACATTCGCCGGCGGCCCGCCGATCACGCCGATATGGCGATGCCCCAGCGCGCGCAGATGCGTCACCGCCAGCGCCGCGCCGCGCTGGTTGTCCAGCACCACGCGGGGCAGGGCGGCATCCTCGATCCATTCGCAGGCCAGCACCACCGGCGGCCGGTCCGGGCCCGGCGCCAGCTGCGCGGCCGAGGCGCGCCCGTCCAGCAGGATGATGCCGTCGGCGCGCGACGGGTCGAGGAAACGCCGCAGCGTGGCGGGCAGGCTGCCCTGGTCCTGCGTGTCCGCGACCAGGAGGTCATAGCCCGCCGCCGCCAGCTCGCGCCCCATGCCGTCGAGGATCTTGGCGAAGAACGGGTTGCCGAGGTTCGGCACCAGCGCCACCACGCAGCCGGTGCGGCCCTTGCGCAGGTTGCGGGCGGCGTGGTTCATCCGGTAGCCGCTGCGGTCCAGCGCCTGGGCCACGGCCAGCCGGGTGGCTTCGGCGACCATGTCGGGATGGGACAGCACCCGGCTGACGGTCGCGGTCGAAACCCCCGCCATCCGTGCCACATCCGACAGCCTGACCCGGCCCTGCGGCCCCGCGTGATTGTCCATCGCGTCAGGCTAGGCGCTTGCCCAAGCCGCCGCAAGAAAATGTTTGCAATCGATTGCAGGCCGGTGCAGCCTGAAGGGCGGGAGAGAGGGGCGATCATGCAGACCATCAAGGGGCCGGCACTGTTCCTGGCGCAGTTCATCGGCGATGCCGCGCCCTTCGACAGCTGGGACGGCATCACCCGCTGGGCGGCCGGCCTGGGCTATGCCGGCGTGCAGGTGCCGGTGGGTGACGCCCGCATCCTGGACCTGGACCGCGCCGCCGAATCGCAGGGCTATCGCGACGAATTCCTGGGCATCGCCGCGCAGAACGGCGTCGCGGTGACCGAGCTTTCGGCGCATCTGGAGGGCCAGCTGGTCGCGGTGCATCCGGCCTATGACGCGGGCTTCGATGCCTTCGCGCCGCCGGCGCTGCGCGGCAAGCCCCGGGCGCGGCAGGAATGGGCGGTGGCGCGGGTCGCCCGCGCCATCCGGGTCAGCCGGCTGCTGGGTCTCGACCGCATGGCGGTGTTCTCGGGCGCGCTGGCCTGGCCCTATCTCTATCCCTGGCCGCAGCGCGCGCCGGGGCTGGTCGAGGCGGCCTTCGACACGCTGGCGGCGCGCTGGCGCCCGCTGCTGGACCTGGCCGAGGATGAGGGCATCGACATCTGCTATGAGATCCACCCGGGCGAGGATCTGCATGACGGCGTGAGCTTCGAGATGTTCCTGGACCGCCTGGGCCAGCACCCGCGCGCGAACCTGCTCTACGACCCGTCGCATTACGTGTTGCAACAGCTTGATTACCTTCAGCATATCGACATCTATCACGACCGCATCCGCATGTTCCACGTCAAGGATGCCGAGTTCAACCCGACCGGGCGGCAGGGCGTCTATGGCGGGTTCCAGCCCTGGGCGCAGCGCGCCGGGCGCTTCCGCAGCCCGGGCGACGGGCAGGTGGATTTCAAGGGCGTGTTCTCGAAGCTGACGCAATACGGCTTCGACGGCTGGGCGGTGGTGGAATGGGAATGCGCGCTGAAGCACCCCGAGGACGGCGCCCGCGAAGGCGCGCGTTTCGTGCGCGACCACATCATCCGGGTGACGCCGCATGCCTTCGACGATTTCGCGGCCAGCGCGGTGGACCGCGCCGCCATCGACAGGGCGCTGGGGCTATGACGCGCATCCGGCTGGGCATGGTCGGGGGCGGGCAGGGGGCCTTCATCGGCGGCGTCCACCGCATCGCCGCGCGGATGGACGGGCAGTTCGAACTGGTCGCCGGGGCGCTGTCCTCGGACCCCGACCGGGCGCAGGCCAGCGCGGACGGGCTGGGCATCCGCAGCTATGCCGATTTCGCCGAGATGGCGCGGGCCGAGGCGGCGCGGCCGGACGGGGTCGAGGCGGTGGCCATCGTCACCCCGAACCACATGCATGCCGCCCCCGCCGTGGCCTTTCTGGAGGCCGGCATCCATGTCATCTGCGACAAGCCGCTGGCGGCGACGCCCGCGCAGGCGGCAGCCATCGCCGCGGCCGCGCGGGCCAGCCGGGCGCGGTTCTTCCTGACGCATAATTATTGCGCGCTGCCGATGGTGCGCGAGGCGCGGGCGCTGGTGGCCGAGGGCGCGCTGGGGCAGCTGCGGCTGGTGCAGGCGGACTATCTGCAAGGCTGGCTGGCCGATGCGGCGCAGGGCAAGCAGGCGGAATGGCGCACCGATCCGGCCCGCGCCGGCGCAGGCGCCCTGGGCGATATCGGCACCCATGCCTGGCAGCTGGCGGCTTTCGTGACCGGCGAGGTGCCGGTGCAGGTTTCGGCGGATCTGTCCAGCATGGTGCCGGGCCGCATGGTCGATGACGACGCGCGGGTGGCGCTGCGCTATGCCTCGGGGGCCAAGGGCGGGCTCTGGGCCAGCCAGGTCGCGGTCGGGCAGGAGAACGGGCTGTCGCTGCGGGTCTTCGGCAGCGAGGCGGCGCTGGAATGGCGGTTGCAGGACTGCGAGCGGCTGCTGCTGACCCGCAAGGACGGGCCGGCGCGCATCCTGACCCGGGCGCAGGACCGCGGCGCATCCTCGCGCACGCCGCCGGGCCACCCCGAGGGCTATCTGGAGGGGTTCGCCAATCTTTACAGCGACATCGCGCGGATCATCCGGGGCGATGACGGCCCGGCCGACCGGGTGCCGGGGCTGGCGGACGGGCTGTCCGGCATGGCGTTCATCGCCGCCGCCCAGGCCTCGGCCGCGCAGGGCGGCGCCTGGGTCGAGGTGGCGCCATGAGCGTGCTGGCGCTGGAAAATGTCGGCAAGAGCTTCGGCCCGGTCACGGTGCTGCACGGAATCGACATCGCGCTGGAACCGGGCGAGGTGCATGCGCTGATCGGCGAGAACGGCGCCGGCAAGTCCACCATCATGAAGCTGCTGGGCGGGTTCCTGGACCCGACCTCGGGGCAGGTGCTGCTGGACGGCCGGCCGGTGCGCTTTGCCAGCGGCCCCGAGGCCGAGGCGCAGGGCATCGTGGTCATCCACCAGGAATTCAACCTGGCCCGCGACCTGACGGTGGCCGCCAATGTCTTCCTGGGGCGCGAGCCCGGCGGCTGGCGGCTGGATCACGCGGCCATGCGGCAGGCGACGGCGGCGCTGCTGAAACGCCTCGACAGCCCGATTTCGCCCGACGCGCTGGTCGGCGATCTGTCGGTGCCGGACCGGCAGATGGTCGAGATCGCCAAGGCGCTGTCCCGAAACGCCCGCGTGCTGATCATGGACGAGCCGAGCGCAGTCCTGACCCATCGCGAGGTCGGCGCGCTTTACGCGCAGATCGAGCGGCTGCGGGCCGAGGGCGTGGCGGTGCTTTACTGCTCGCACCGGCTGGACGAGGTGGCGCATCTGGCCGACCGCATCACCGTCCTGCGCGACGGCCGCGTCGTGCGCCGGGCGCTGCGGGGCGAGCTGACGCAGGACGGCATGGCCACGGCCATGGTCGGGCGCGAGTTGCAGGATTTCTATCCGCCGAAAGGCCGGCCCGGCGACGAGATCGCGCTGGAGGTCCGCGGCCTGTCGGTGCCGGGCCGGGTGCATGACGTCAGCCTGAGCCTGCGCCGGGGCGAGGTGCTGGGGCTGGCCGGGCTGGTCGGCTCGGGCCGGACCGAGCTGGCCGAGGGCATCGCCGGGCTGCGCCCGGCCAGCGGCGAGATCCGCATCGACGGGCGGCCGGTCGGCATCCGCTCGGCCGGCGACGGCTTTGCCAACGGGCTGGCCTATCTGACCGAGGACCGCAAGGAGGCCGGGCTGCTTTTGGAAAAGCCGCTGCGCGAGAACCTGACGCTGGCGGCGCTGGAGCGTTTCGGCCGCTGGCGCATCGACCGCCGCGCCGAAGAGGCGGCGCTGGACCGCGCCACGCAGGATTTCGACATCCGCGCCCCGCGCCGCGACATGGTGGCGGGCAAGCTGTCGGGCGGGAACCAGCAGAAGCTCTTGCTGGCCAAGACCATGCTGACCGATCCGCGCATCCTGATCATCGACGAGCCGACGCGCGGCATCGACGTCGGCACGAAAAGCCAGATCTATGCCTTCATCCGCCAGCTGGCGGGGCAGGGGCTGAGCGTCATGGTGATTTCCAGCGAGATGCCCGAGGTGATCGGCCTGGCCGACCGGGTGCTGGTCATGCGCGAGGGCCGGCTGGCCGGCGAATTGCAGGGCGCGGCCCTGACCGAGGACAATATCGTGCGCCTGGCCATGGGCGTGAGCGAGGCGGCATGAGAAAGATCGACTTCCACACCCTGGGCCCGCTGATCGCGCTGATCGCGCTGGTCGTGCTGGGGGCCAGCCTGAACAGCGCCTTCCTGGCGCCGGCGAACATCACCAACGTGCTGGCGCGCTCGGCCTTCATCGGCATGATCGCGGTGGGCATGACCTTCGTGATCACGGCGGGCGGGCTGGACCTGTCCGTGGGCTCGATGGCGGCCTTCCTGGCCGGGATCACCATCATCGCCATGAACGTGCTGGTGCCGGCCTTGGGCACGCATTGGGGCACCATCCTGATCGGCATGGGGGTGGCGGTGCTGGGCGGGCTGGCCGCCGGATACCTGAACGGCGCGCTGGTGACCAAGGCGCGGATCGAGCCCTTCATCGTCACCCTGGGCACCATGGGCATCTTTCGCAGCCTGGTGACCTGGCTGGCCGATGGCGGCACGCTGTCCCTGGATTACGCGCTGCGGACGCTGTATCGCCCGGTCTATTACGGCGGCATCGGCTGGATCACCTGGCCGATCATCTGCTTTGCCCTGGTCGCCCTGCTGGGCGAATGGATGATGCGCCATTCCCGTTTCGGCCGCCATGTCGAGGCCATCGGCTCGAACGACCGGGTGGCGCGCTATTCCGCCATCGACGTGAACCGGGTGCGGCTCTTGACCTATGTCCTCTTGGGCCTGCTGGTCGGGCTGGCGGTGGTGCTTTACGTGCCGCGGCTGGGCTCGGCCTCGGGCTCGACCGGCGTGTTGTGGGAGCTTGAGGCCATCGCCGCCGTCATCATCGGCGGCACGGCGCTGAAGGGCGGGCGCGGCCGGGTCTGGGGCACGGTGATGGGCGTGCTGATCCTGTCGCTGATCGACAACATCCTGAATCTGGCGAACCTGGTCAGTCCCTATCTGAACGGGGCGATCCAAGGCGTCATCATCGTTCTTGCTGTCGTGTTGCAGCGGGAAAAACATGCCGCCGGCGAGCGGTGACCTCTGGGAGGAGAAAGACATGAAACGCAGAAGCCTGATGCAGGGCGCCGCCGTGGCGGGGCTGCTGGCGATGACCTGGGGCAGCGCGGCGCTGGCGCAGGAGGGCGAGAAGACGGTGATCGGCGTCGCCATCCCTTCGGCCACGCATGGCTTCATGGGCGGGCTGAACTGGCACGCGCAGGACACGATCAAGCGGCTGGGCGCGGCCTATCCGAACCTGGAATTCGTGCTGTCCACCTCGGGCGACAGCGCCAAGCAGGTCAATGACATCGAGGACATGATGGCCACGCGCGACATCGACGCGCTGGTCGTGCTGCCCTTTGAATCCGAGCCGCTGACCGCGCCGGTCAAGGCGGTAAAGGACGCGGGCAAGTTCGTAACCGTGGTGGATCGTGGCCTGTCGCAGGAGGGGATCGAGGACCTGTATGTCGCCGGCGACAACACCGCCTTCGGCCGGGTCGCGGGCGAATATTTCAAGGCGAACCTGAAGCCCGGCGCCAAGATCGTCGTGCTGCGCGGCATCCCGACCACGCTGGACAACGAGCGGGTCGAGGCCTTCCAGAAGGCGCTGGACGGGTCCGAGATCGAGATCCTGGACATGCAGCACGGCAACTGGAACCGCGACGACGCCTTCAACGTCATGCAGGACTATCTGGCGAAATACCCGCAGATCGACGCGGTCTGGGCGGCGGACGACGACATGGCGGTCGGCGTGCTGGAAGCCATCGCCGCCGCCAACCGCCAGGACCAGATGTGGGTGATCGGCGGCGCCGGCATGAAGGAGATCGTCAAGCGCATCATGGACGGCGACAAGCAGCTGCCGGTGAACGTGACCTATCCGCCGGCGCTGATCTCCTCGGCCATCGAGATGACGGCGCTGCATTTCGTCTCGAACGCGCCGATGACGGGGCGGTTCATCATCGGCAGCCAGCTGATCACGCCCGAGAACGCCGAGAAGTTCTATTACCCTGACAGCCCGTTCTGATCTCAGGCGGGCTGGCGCGCCAGCAGCGCGCGCAGTTCGGGCCGGCACGAGCCGCAGCTGGTGCCGGCCCCCAGGGCCTCGCCGATAGCCTCGACCGAGGCGAGGCCGTCCCTGATGCCGTCGAGGATGGTGTTCACGCCGACGCCCAGGCAGGCGCAGACCACGGCGCCCCCGTCGGGGCGGTCGCCGCCGGGCCGGCCGGCCAGCAGGCCGGGCTCGCAGGGGTTGCCAAGCGCCGCGGCCAGGTGGCTGCGCGACAGGGCGACGGGGCCGGGCGCGACGAACAGCGCCGCCTGCACCCTTCCGCGCCGCGCGAAGGCCAGCCGCAGGATGCCGCGGCTGTCGTCGCGCAGGACCTGCGGCGGGTCGTCCAGCCCGAACAGGCGCTGCGCGGCTTGCGCCCAGTCCTCGGGCGGCGCGGTCCCGGCCAGCTCGGCCTGGAAGCCGTCGGGCAGGGTGGCGCTGGCCCAATAGTCGCAATCGGGCGCCATGGCGCGGGTCGAGACGGCGAAGCCGTACCAGGCCGCCGGGAACGGCCGGATCGCGACCGCGGCGGATTTCAGCGCCGGCTGGCCCGAGACCGGATCGGCCAGCCCCGGCACCAGCGCGTCGATCCGCCCCGAGGGCGCGGTCTCGCCGGTCCAGTGCATCGGCGCGAAGGGATGGCCGGGCGCCACGCGGTCGGTCACCAGCACGCGCAGGATGGCGCGGCCCAGCGGATTGGCGATCTCGGCCAGGGTGGCGGGTTCCAGGCCCAGGCGGGCGGCATCCTGCGGGTGCAGTTCGAGGAAGGGCTCGGCCAGGTGGCGCGACAGCCGCGGCGCGCGGCCGCTGCGGGTCATGGTGTGCCAATGGTCGCGCACCCGGCCGGTGTTCAGGCGAAAGGGATGCCCGGGGTCCGGCGCGGGCAGGGCTGGGGTCACGGCGACCATGCGCGCCCGGCCGTCCGGGTGGTGGAAGCGCCCGTCGCCGAAGAAGCGCCCGCCGCGCTTCTGCGCCGATTGCGGCCAGAGGAAGGGCTGCATCGCCTCATAGGCGTCGGGCGTGATGCCGGCATGGTCCGAGATGTCGAAATCGCTGCCCAGAGCCCCCGCCACGCCCGAAAGCGCCGCGTGCTCGGCAAAGACCTCGGCCGGGCCTTGCCAGGCGAAAGCCGCGCCCCAGCCCATGCGCGCCGCCACATCGGCCAGGATGCGCCAGTCGTCGCGGGCCTGGCCCGGGGCGGGCAGGGCGCGGCGCTGGCGGCTGATGCGGCGTTCGGAATTCGTCACCGTGCCGTCCTTTTCGCCCCAGCCGGTGGCGGGCAGCAGCACATGCGCCAGCCGCGCCGTGTCGGTGGTCGCGAACAGGTCCGAGACCACGGTGAAGGCGCAGCCGGCGATGGCGCGGGCCACGCGGTCCGCCTCGGGCATGGTGACGGCGGGGTTGGTGCAGATGATCCACAGCGCCTTGATGCGCCCGGCCTCGACGGCGCGGAACAGGTCCACGGCCTTGAGGCCCGGCTTCTCGGCCATGCGCGGGGCGGCCCAGAAGCCCTGCACCGCGGCGCGATGCGCGGGGTTTTCCAGCGCGAGGTGGCAGGCCAGCATGTTCGCGAGGCCGCCGACCTCGCGCCCGCCCATGGCGTTCGGCTGGCCGGTGACGCTGAACGGGCCCATGCCGGGCCGGCCGATGCGGCCGGTGGCAAGGTGGCAGTTCAGGATCGCGTTCACCTTGTCGGTGCCCGAGTCGGACTGGTTGATGCCCTGGGAATAGACGGTGACGACGCGCGCGCTACCGCACCACAGGTCAAGGAAGCGTTGCAGGGCGCTGTGCGGCAGGCCGGTGGCGGCCGGGGTGGTGGCACGGGCGGCGGCCAGCGCCTCGGCCAGGCCCGCAGGGTCGGCGGCAACCAGGCCGCGCCGGTCGATATCCGCCAGCAGCAGGTTGAACAGCGCCGCATCCGCACCCGGCGCGATGGCGAGATGCAGGTCGGCGATGTCGCAGGTGGCGGTGCGGCGCGGGTCGATGACGACGACCCGCGTGCCCCGCGCCGCGCGCGCCGCCGCCAGCCGCTGGAACAGCACCGGATGGCACCAGGCCAGGTTCGAGCCGACCAGCACCACGGTATCGGCCTGTTCCAGGTCCTCGTAGAGCCCGGGCACGGTGTCGCTGCCGAAGGCCCGCCTGTGGCCCGCGACCGAGGAGGCCATGCAGAGCCGCGAGTTCGTGTCGATATTGGCGCTGCCGATGAAGCCCTTCATCAGCTTGTTCGCGACATAGTAATCCTCGGTCAGCAGTTGCCCCGAGACATACATCGCCACGGAATCCGGGCCATGCGCGGCGATGGTGTCGGAAAAGCGGCGCGCGACCAGGTCCAGCGCCGCGTCCCAGCCGGCCTCGCGCCCGTGGATGCGCGGCGCCAGCAACCGGCCGTCCAGCGCCACGGTCTCGCCAAGCGCGGCGCCCTTGACGCAGAGCCGGCCGAAATTCGCCGGATGCTCGGGGTCGCCGGCGATGCCGAGACCGCCCAGCCCGTCCGGCGTCGCCAAGACGCCGCAGCCGACGCCGCAATAGGCGCAGGTGGTGCGGATGGCGGGGCGGGGCGCTGCCATGTTCATGGCGTCACTCGGCCGCGACGGCAGGCGCTTGCGGCGCCGGCTGACGGTCCAGTTCGGGCCGGGTCTTGTGATGCGTGGCATAGATCACCCCTCCGACGAAGGTGATGCCGCCGACCATGTTGCCGATGACGGTCGGGATCTCGTTCCAGATCATGTAGTCGGCGATGGTGAAATTGCCGCCCAGGAGCAGCCCGGCCGGGAACAGGAACATGTTCACGATGGAATGTTCGAACCCCATGTAGAAGAACACCAGGATCGGCATCCACATCGCCATGATCTTGCCCGAGACGCTGGTCGACATCATCGCCGCCACCACGCCGGTCGAGACCATCCAGTTGCACATGACGGCGCGCACGAACAGCGTCAGCATCCCGGCCGCGCCATGGGCGGCATAGCCGAGCGTGCGGCCCTCGCCGATATGGCCGATCCTTTCGCCGACGGCGTTCGGGGCCTCGGACCAGCCGAAGGTGACGATGATCGCCATGAACAGCGCCACGGTGAAGGCGCCGGCGAAATTGCCGGCAAAGACCAGCCCCCAGTTGCGCAGCATGCCGCGCAGGGTGACGCCGCGGCGCCGGTCGATCAGCGCCAGCGGCACCAGGGTGAAGACGCCGGTGAGCAGGTCGAAGCCCAGAAGGTAGAGCATGCAGAAGCCGACCGGGAACAGCAGCGCGCCCAGCAGCGGCTCGCCGGTGTTGACGGTCACGGTCACGGCGAAGGCGGCCGACAGCGCCAGGATGGCGCCGGCCATATAGGCGCGGATCAGCGTGTCGCGCGCGGACATGGCCTCGCCGGCGTCGATCATCTTGCGGGCAAAGTCGGCGGGGGGAACATAGGACATGGGCTGGCTCCTCAGGCGGCGTTGCGGGAACGGATCAGGCTGGCGTCGATCAGGACGCGGCCCTGGTCGACGCGGACGGGATGGGTGCGGACCCGGCCCTGGTCGGCGCCCTGCGCGGCGCCGGTGTTCAGGTCGAAGACCCAGTTGTGCAGCGGGCAGGTGACCGAGCTGCCGTGCACGATGCCTTCGGACAGCGGGCCGCCCTTGTGCGGGCAGCGGTCGTCCAGCGCGAAGACCCGGTCGTCCATGGTGCGGAACACCGCGACGCAGCCCTGCGCGGTCCTGACCAGCCGCGCGCCCTGGCGGGGGATGTCGTCCAGCGCGCCGATGTCGATGAACAGGGTCATTCCGCGGCCTCCAGCGTCAGGTCGGCAAGGGGCGCCCAGCGGGGCGTCTCGGTCGGGGTGGAAAGTTCGGCCCAGGGATCGCGGCGATAGACCGACTGGCTGATCTCGAAGCGCTCGACCAAGGCGGCGCGGGTGGCCGGGTCGTCGATCTGCGCCTTGATCCAGTCGAGCCCGACCTTGCCCATCCATTTCCAGAGCCGGTCGAGATAGCGCGCGTTTTCGCGGTAAAGCTGGGTCACGGCCAGGATGATCGCGACCGCCTCGTCCTCGGACGGGGTCGAGGCCAGGGCGACGGTTTCCTTGACCTCCATCCCGGCGGCGCCGCCGATCGAGATGTTGTAGCCCGAGTCGACGCAGACCACGCCGATGTCCTTGCAGGTCGCCTCGGCGCAGTTGCGCGGGCAGCCCGAGACGCCCAGCTTCAGCTTGTGCGGCGTCCAGGACCCCCACATCAGCTTTTCCAGCTTGATGCCGAGGCCGGTCGAATCCTGCGTGCCGACGCGGCAGAATTCCTTGCCGACGCAGGTTTTGACGGTGCGCAGTCCCTTGGAATAGGCGGCGCCCGAAACCATGCCGGCCGCGTTCAGGTCGTTCCACATATGCGGCAGGTCCTCCTTGCGCACGCCCAGCAGGTCGATGCGCTGGCCGCCGGTGACCTTGACCATGGGGACGTTGTATTTCTCGGCCGCGTCGGCGATGGCGCGCAGCTCGGCCGGCGTGGTGACGCCGCCCCACATGCGCGGCACCACGGAATAGGTGCCGTCCTTCTGGATATTGGCGTGGTTCCTTTCGTTGACGAAACGCGACTGGCGGTCGTCCCGGTATTCAAGGGGCCATTCCGCCAGCAGGTAATAGTTCAGCGCCGGGCGGCAGGAATGGCAGCCGCCCACGGACTTCCAGCCCAGTTCCTGCATCACGGCGGGGATCGACTTCAGCCCCATGCTGCGGATCAGGCGGCGCACGTCCTCGTGGCTGTGGTCGGTGCATTTGCACAGGCCGGCCGGCGTCTCGGCCACCGCGCCGCCAAGCGCCAGCGCCATGACCTGCTGCACGAGCCCGGTGCAGGTGCCGCAGGAGGCGCTGGCCTTGGTGCAGCTTCGCATCGCGTCGAGCGTATGGGCGCCGCCCTGCGCGGCGGCCATGATGGTGCCCTTGCAGACGCCGTTGCAGCCGCAGATCTCCGCCTCAGGCGGCAAGGCTGCAACGGCCGCCATAGGGTCCGGTGTGGCGCCCCCCTGGAAGGCCGGGCCGAAGATCAGCGTCTCGCGCATCGGGCCGATGTCGGTGCCGTCCTTCATCAGCCCGTAGAACCAGCTGCCGTCGACGGTATCGCCATACATGACCACGCCGGTGATGCGGTCGTTTTCCAGCACCAGCCGCTTGTAGATGCCGCGGCCGGGATCGCGGAAGACGATGTCCTCGCGGCCCTCGGCTTCGGCGAAATCGCCGGCGCTGAACAGGTCGCAGCCGGTGACCTTCAGCTTGGTCGCGGTCTGGACCGGGGCGAAGACCGCCGCCTCGCCCATCAGCGTCCGGGCCAACACCTTGGCCTGGTCGTAAAGCGGCGCGACCAGGCCGAAAAGCTGGCCGCGATGCTCGACGCATTCGCCGAGCGCGAAGATATGCGGGTCGCTGGTGCGCAGGGCGTCGTCGACGACGATGCCGCGCTCGACCTCCAGATGCGCGTCATTGGCCAGCCGGGTCTCGGGGCGGATGCCGACGGCCATGCAGACCAGATCGGCGGGATAGACGGTGCCGTCTTCCAGCAGCACCGCCTCGGCGCGGTCATGGCCCAGAATCGCCTTGGTCGCGCCCTTGCAATGCACGGTGATGCCGCGCTTTTCCAGATCGCGTTGCAGCAGGTAGCCGGCGGCGGGATCAAGCTGGCGCTCCATCAGGTGGCCCATCAGGTGGATGACGGTGACGCGGGCGCCGCGCGCCGCCATCCCCGCCGCCGCCTCGAGGCCCAGAAGCCCGCCGCCGATCACCACGGCGTCCTTGCCTTCGGTCGCCATCATCGCCTGCGTGTCCTCGAGGTCGCGATAGGCGACCACGCCGGGCAGGTCCTTGCCGGGCACCGGGATGATGAAGGGCGCCGAGCCGGTGGCGATGACCAGCGCGTCATATTCGGCGCTGGAGCGGTTGGAATGCACCACGCGGCCCGCGCGGTCGATGCGGACCACCGGCTCGCCGAAGCGGCAGGTGACGCCATGCGCGGCATACCAGTCGGCATCGTGGGTGACGATCTGCTCATAGGTCTTTTCGCCCGACAGCACCGGCGACAGCATCAGCCGGTTGTAGTTGCCGCGCGGCTCGGCGTTGAACAGGGTGACGTCCCAGGCGTCGGGGGCGGCGTCGAAAAGCTGTTCCAGCATCCGGCCCGAAGCCATGCCGGCACCGATGATGACGAGTTTTTTCTTCATGGCGGACCTCAGGCGGTTTGCAGGGCGGGTTGCAGGCGGCGGATCGAGGCGTGCATCCACAGAAGGCAGGCCGCGACCAGCAGGAACAGCACGGCAAAGCAGCTGGACCACAGCCCGGTCTGGTCCTTGAGCCAGCCGAAGAGCAGCGGCAGGGCAAAGCCGCCGAGGCCGCCGATCATGCCGACGAGCCCGCCGACGGCGCCGACATTGCCGGGATAATAGCTGGGGATGTGCTTGTAGACGGCAGCCTTGCCCAAGCTCATGAAGAAGCCCAGAGTGAAGATCGTGACCAGGAAGCCGGCGACCGGCAGGCCGGGCAGCAGGGTCAGGATCGCGGTCGCGGCCAGCGAAACGGCGAAGGTCGCATACATCACCCGCCGCGCCCCGATCCGGTCCGACAGGTGGCCGCCATAGGCGCGAAACACCGAGGCCGGGATGGAATAGGCGGCGCCGATCATGCCGGCGGTGCGGATGTCGAAGCCATAGACGCCGATCAGGTAATGCGGCAGCCACAGCGCCAGCGCGACGAAGGCGCCGAAGCTGAAGAAGTAATAGGCCGCGAAGCGCCAGACCTGCAGGGTCTTCAGCGGCGCGAACTCGGCGCGCAGACTGCGCAGGGGCAGGCTGCCCTGACGCCGGGCGGCGGTCAGCGGGTCGTCCCTGGAGAAGACCCAGAACAGGATCGCGGTCAGCGCCAGCGCCGCGGCCCAGACCTGCGCCGTCGCCTGCCAGCCCCAGGCCAGCATGACGAAGGGGGCCGCGAACTTGGTCACGGCGGCCCCGACATTGCCGACGCCGAAGATCCCCAGCGCGGTGCCCTGCCGATCGGCGGCGTAGAAGCGCGAGACATAGGCCACGCCGACGGCGAAGCTGCCGCCGGCCAGACCGACGCCAAGCGCCGCCAGCAGCATCTGCGGATAGCTGTCGGCCCAGCTCAGCAGCCAGGTCGCGGCGGCGGCGGCCAGCATGGTCAGCGTATAGACCGCGCGGCCGCCGACGCGGTCGGCGGCGACGCCAAGCGCGACCCGCACCAGCGAGCCGCTGAGGATGGGGATGCCGACCAAGAGGCCGAACTGGGTTTCGGTCAAGGAAAGCTGCTGCTTGATCTGGATGCCGATGATGGAAAAGATCGTCCAGACCGCGAAACAGACGGTAAAGGCCGCGGTCGAGAGGCAAAGCGCGCGGCCGGAATCGGGATGGGTCGGGGGCATGGCGGACATGGGTGCTCCGATGGCGAAACTGGGTTCAGTGGCTGTCGGAAAGCGGCGCAGGCAGGCAAGGACGCTGTCCCGTGGGACAGAAGGCAAACCGCAGCGGATCGCTTTCGGAAGGTTGCCGCATCGTTGCGAGCGGGCCGGTGGCGCGCCATTGCGCCGGGCCATGTCCAAGGAATTGCCGGAGTGGCGCAATGATGCAAGCGTGGCGGTGCAGCCCTGGCCGGATTTCGTGGTCGCTGCGTTGCAGCGCATGAATTTCATGCGGCTGCGGCGGCGAATGCCTGCAAATCGGTCAGTTCCGGGATGGCAGTGGCGGTTCGAAGGTGAAGCCGTCGAAGAAGCCGTCGGCGCGCAGAATCATCTGGCCCTTTTCCGCCGGCACCACGCGGTCCTCGGCCAGCGCGCCCTCGATCCGGGCCGAGGCACCGGGCAGCGCCGCGCCGGCCGGGCGCAGGTGCTGGCGATAAAGGTCGGTGCGGAAATGCCGCATCGCCGTCAGCATCGCGGGCGTCTCGGCCAGGCCGTGGCGGCGGGCGATGCGGCCGGCGATCAGCGCGGCGATGCTTTTCCACGGGAAGCTGGCCGCGCCGGCGTGGAAGGCGACGAAATCCGGCGCCGCGCGCATATGACCCGCGGCCGAAATCATCATCCGGCCCGTCAAACCGCGCTCGGCCAGCACCGGCGGCAGGTCCAGGTATTCGGCGCGCGACAGGATCTCGGCGGCGGTGCCGCGATGTTCGGGCGCGTCCAGCCAGCGCCCGGCCCGCCACAGCGCCCGCATCAGGGCGCCGGTCTCGTCGGGGCGGGTCTCGGCGAAGTCGCGGCGCAGCACCAGGCCCTTTTCCGGCGGCGCGCGCCAGATCGCGGTGCCCGGCAGCAGCAGGGCCGCGACGCCGCGCTCGACCGCGACGCTGGCCCAGGGCTCGCCCACGCAGAAGGCGTCGACCTCGCCCGAGGCCATGGCATCGGCCATCATCGGCGGCGGCAGGGTGACCAGCTCGACCGCAGCCGGGGCGAAACCGCTGGCGTTCAGCCACAGGCTGGTCAGTTCGAGCTGGGTCGAGAAGGGGAAGGGCACGCCGACCCGCAGCCGGCCCGCCACCACGGCACGCAGCGCGCGGCCCGCAGCGCCGGCATCGCGAAAGGCGAAATCATGGCCGGCGTCGCGCAGCCGCGCTTCCAGTGTGCGGTTGACGGCGATGGCCTGGCCGCCATGCGACAGGAACATCACCAGGTCCATCGCCGGCAGCGCCGGACCCAGCCCCAGCGCCTGGCCCAAGGGCATCGGCACCAGCATATGCGCCGCATCGACCAGCCCGGCGCCCAGCATGTCGCGGACCTGCGCCCAGGCGCCGAAGGCCTGCAGCTCCAGCGCCAGCCCCTCCTCGGCGGCGAATCCCAGTTCGCGGGCCATCACCAGCGGCGCGGCGTCGATCAGCGGCAGATAGCCCAGGCGCAAGCGTTTCATCGGCCCAGAAGCCCCGCCGCCATGACCAGCTGCTGCGCGATCTCGGCCATGCGCTTGCCCTGGTCCATCGCCGTCTTGCGCAAGAGCGCATAGGCGGCTTCCTCGTTGATGCCGCGCGCCGACATCAGGATCGCCTTGGCGCGGTCGATGACCTTGCGTTCCTCGAGCGCGGCGCGGGTCGCGGCCAGTTCGGCGCGCATCTGCTGGAAGACGTTGAAGCGGGCGATGGCGGCGTCGAGGATCGGCTTGATGCGTTCGGGGCGCAAGCCGTCGACAACATAGGCCGAGATCCCGGCCTCGATGGCGGCGCGGGTCAGGGGCTCGTCCGAGCGGTCGACGAAGACCGCGACCGGACGTTCGGACGGGCCCGAGGCCAGCGCCAGCTCCTCGAGGATGTCGCGCGAGGGGTTGGCGATGTCGATCAGCACGACGTCGGGGCGCAGCTCGGTCACCTGCCGCGCCAGGCCGGATTGCTCGGCGATGATGCGGATGTCGTGATCGCCGGCGGCGCGCAGGCCCTCGGCGATGGGCCGCGCGCGGTCCGGGTCGGGTTCGACGACGACGATGACGAGCTTCTGCTGCATGGCGGCCCTGCTGTTCGTCCCGCGCTGGCACGGCGCCGGGCGCGGGGCAAGCCGCGCCGATCCCGGGCAGCGGCCGGTCCCGGCATTGCCCGGTTTGCGGGCATCCGGCGCGCGCTTCTGCCTGCGCGGCAGCCGGGCGCGGGATCGCAGCCGGTTAAGCCCTTGGTCGCAGAAACGCCCGTCGGGGTTTGATCTGGCGCGCGCCCGGGTCAACCTTCCCGTCAGGGAGAGCGAACATGTCACATATGGATCACGTCGATGCGCAGGCCGTGACGCATCTGGCGGCCAGCGTCGCGCAGGGGCTGGTCGGGCACGAACGGCTGGCCGAGCGGCTGGTGATCGCGCTTTTGGCCGGCGGCCATGTCCTGCTGGAGGGGCCGCCCGGCATCGCCAAGACCCGCGCCGTCAAGCGGCTGGCGGACTGCCTGTCGGGCAGCCATGCCCGCATCCAGGCGACGCCGGACCTGCTGCCGTCGGACCTGACCGGCACGCAGGTCTATCGCGCCGGCAGCGGCGGCTTCGACTTCGTGCCCGGCCCGATCTTTCATTCGCTGGTGCTGGTGGACGAGATCAACCGCGCCCCGCCCAAGGTGCAATCCGCCCTGCTGGAGGCGATGGCCGAGCACCAGGTCACCACCAGCGGCGTCACCCGGCCGCTGCCCGATCCCTTCATGGTCGTGGCCACGCAAAACCCGATCGAGCACGAGGGCACCTTCCCGCTGCCCGAGGCGCAGATGGACCGCTTCCTGTTGCACCTGCGGCTGGAGCTGCCCGATGCCGGAGCCGAGCGCGGCATCCTGGACCTGGTCGAGGCCGAGGGGCTGGCGCCCGAGCCCGGCCCGATGCAGCGCATCTCGGACGGGCAGATCCGGGCGGCGCGGCAGCAGGTGGCGGCGGTGCATCTGGCGCCGGTGCTCAAGGATTTCATCGTGCGGCTGGTGATGGCGACGCGGCCGGGCGGGGCGGTGCATGAATGGGTCGAGCACCCGGTCTCGCCGCGCGGCACGCTGGCCCTGGCGGCGGCGGTGCGGGCGCGGGCCTGGATGCAGGGCCGCGACCACGGCCTGCCCGAGGACGCCGAGGAACTGGCCGAGGACGCGCTGGCGCACCGGCTGATCCCCAGCTGGCGCGCCCAGGGCGAGGGGCGCAGCGGCCGCAGCCTGATCGCCGATGCCCTGCGCGCGGTGCGGCCGTGGTAGGGTTGCCGGCCGTGCTGGACCGGCCGGGCCTGCGGCTGACGGCGGCCGAGCTGATGGCGCTGCGCCCGCCGGCGCGGATGCAGCGCCAGCGTCCGGCCAGCCGCCGCCCCGGCGCCATCCCGGCGCGGGTGGCGGGACAGGGCATGGACCTGCGCGAGATCCGCGCCTTTGCCGAGGGCGACGACCTGCGCCGCATCGACCCGGCCGCCACTGCGCGCACCGGGCAGTTGCACGTCCGCAGCTTTCACGAGGATCGCGACGACAGCACGCTGCTGATCGCCGATTTCCGCCCCGCCATGCTGTGGGGCACCGGCACGGCGCTGCGCTCGGTCCGGGCGGCGCGGCATCTGGCGCTGCTGGGCTGGCGGGCGGTCGGGCGCGGCGGCTCGGTCGGGCTGCTGGTGCTGGGCGCCGGCACAGCCCTGGCGCTGAACCCGGCCGGGGGCGTGGCGCAGATGCAGGCCGTGGCGCTGGCCATGGCGCGCGGCCATGACGCGGCGTTGCTGGGACGGGTCGCCGGGGGCGGCGATGCCCCGGCGCTGGCCCCGGCGCTGGCTCAGGCCATGCGCATGCTGGCGCCGGGCGGGCGCGTCCATCTGGCGACGGGCCCCGAGGGGCCGGCCGGCGCCGATGCCGCCCTGCGCCGCCTGGCGCAAAGCCGGCGGTTCGAGCTGCATCTGGTGCTGGACCCGGCCGAGACCGCCCCGCCCGCCGCCGCGCTGGCGGTCAGCGACGGCAGCCACAGCCGCCACGGCCGGCTGTCGCGCCATGATCCGCAACCGCTGCTGGCGCATCTGCGTGCCTTGGGCGCGCATCCCCGATTGGTGACGGACGATGACGCCGGCTGAGCTGGTGGCGCAACTGGCGCCCTCGCGCCTGCCGCCGACCATGCAGGCGCCGGGCTGGCCGGAATACCTGGCGCTGTTCGGGCTGGGCCTGCTGGCCGGGCTGGTGCTGGCATGGCTCTTGTCGCCGCTGCTGGGCCGGCGGGTGTCGCGGGCCGAGCGGATCCGGCGCACCCGGGGCCTGCCCGCCGGCGAAAGGCTGCTGGCCATCGCCCGCATCTGCGGCGGCCTGCCGGCGGCGCTGCGCCCGGCGGCCTATGGCGCCGCCCCGCCGCCGCCCGACGCCGAGATCGAGCGCATCGCCAGGCGAGGTCGCTGATGGGTTTCGCCTTTCCGCTGGCCTTGGTCTTGCTGCCCCTGCCGCTGCTGATGCGGCTTTTGCCGCCGCGCGCGGCGCAGGGCGGGCTGCTGGTGCCGGCGCATGTGCTTGCCGGCACCACGGGCGGCGCGGCGCGGCGCGGCTGGATGCTGGCGGCGCTGGCCTGGGCGTTGATGGTTCTGGCGCTGGCCGGGCCGCAGATGCAGCGGCAATCGGCGCTGCTGCCGGCCTCGGGGCGCGACATCGTGCTGGCGCTGGACCTGTCGGGCAGCATGGAGAAACAGGATTTCAGCCTGGACGGCCAGCCGGTGTCGCGGCTGGAAGCGGTCAAGCGGGTCGCCTCGGGCTTTGTCGCGGCACGCAAGGGCGACCGGATCGGGCTGGTGGTCTTCGGCGACCGCGCCTATGTCGCGCAGCCGGTGACCTTCGACGTCGAGGCCGTGGCCCGCGCCATCGACGAGGCGCAGATCGGCATTTCCGGCCGCGCCACCGCGATCTCGGACGGGCTGGGCCTGGCGATGCGGCGGCTGATGGACAGCGATGCGCCCACGCGGGTGGTGGTGCTGCTCTCGGACGGGGTCGCGACCTCGGGCAAGGTCGGCGCGGTCGATGCGGCGCGGCTGGCGGCGACGCATGGCATCCGCGTCCACACCATCGCGCTGGGTCCCGACGACCTGGAAACCCGGCCGAAGTCGCGCGACGCGGTGGATGCCCGCATGCTGCGCGAGATGGCCGAGGCCTCGGGCGGGACCAGCTTCCGGGTGCGCGGCATGGAGGATCTGCGCGCCATGGCCGCGACGCTGGACCGGCTGGAGCCGAACCCGGCCGAGCGCCCGCCGCTGCGCTTCTGGCAATCGCTCTGGGCCTGGCCCGCGGCGCTGGCGCTGGCGCTGCTCGCGCTGATCGGATGGAGGCGCGGATGATCCTGCTGCGCCCCTGGTGGCTTGCGGTCCTGCCGCTGCTGGTGCTGGCGGCGTGGCTGCGCTGGCGGCGCGGGCCGGATGCCGGCGGCTGGCAGGCGGTGCTGGCGCAGCCGATGCTGGCGGGGCTCGCGGCGCTTGGCCTGATCCGTGCCGCGCCGGGCTGGCTGCGGCTGCTGCCCTGGGCCGGCGGGCTGGCGCTGGCGCTGGGTCTGGCCGGGCCCGCGGTGCCGCGCGCCGATGCGCCGGTCTTTGCGCAAAGCGACGCGGTGGTGATCGCGATGGACCTGTCGGATTCGGTCCTGCGCGGCGGGCTGGCCGATGCGCAGGCGGGCGCCGCGCAGGTCATGGCGGCGCTGCCGGGCCGCCCGGTCGGGCTGATCCTCTATGCGGGCGAGGCCTATACCGCCGCCGCGCCCACCGCCGATCCGCGCGTGCTGGAAAGCCTGCTGGCGGTCCTGGACCGCGACACCATGCCCGACAAGAGCAGCAATCCCGCCGCCGCGCTGGCGCTGGCCGGGCAGATGCTGGCGGGGCTGGCGCGGGGCGATCTGGTACTGATCTCGGACGGCGGCGGCGTCGATGCGGCGGCCGAGGCCGAGGCGCAGCGGCTGCACGCCGCGGGGGTGCAGGTGCAGGCGCTCAGCGTCGCGGGCGATCCCGCCGCCGATGCCGGGGCACTGACGCGGATCGCGCGCCGGGTGGTGCCGGCGACGGCGCCGGGGCCGGTGGTGGCGGCGCTGGCGCGCTCGGCACTGGGGGACGATCCGGCGCTGCGGGCGCTGCAATACCGCGACCTTGGCCCCTGGATCGCGGCGCTGGCGCTGCTGCCGCTGCTCTGGCAGTTCCGGAGGCAGGCATGAGGCGGCTTCTCGCCCCCGCCGTCGCGCTGGCGCTGCTGGCGCTGGCCGGGCCGCAGGCGCTGGGGCGGGTGGCACTGTGGGCCGGGCTGCCGGGCCTTGCCGCCCCGCTGCTGCCCGACCCGGCCGAGCGCGGCGTGGCGCTGTATCGCGCCGGCGCCTATCCGGCCGCCGATGCGGCCTTTGCCGCGGCCGGGCGGACCCAGACCTATAACCGCGGCCTGAGCTTGGCCGCCACCGGGGAATATGCGCTGGCGCGGGCCTATTTCGACGCGGTGCTGTTCGCCAATCCCGCCGATGCCGAGGCGCGCCGCAACCGCGAGGCGGTCAATGCGCTGATCCCGCCCGAGCGCGGCGACAGCAGCGTGCCCGGCCGCATCGCCGGCGCCGGCGGGCTGGGACCGGCCGGCCCGACCGAGACCACGACCTCGGGCGTGCTGATGATCAACTGGAAGCGCGACGTCGAGGCCCGCGGCATCGCCGCCAGCGACGAGTGGCTCGCGACGCTGGCCGACGATCCGGGCGAGTTCCTGCGCCTGCGGCTCAAGGCGGAATACGACCGCCGCGCCGCGCTTGGCCTGATCCGCCCAGCCGAGGGCGAGCCATGGTGAGGCTGGTGCTTCTGCTGCTGCTCATCGCCGCGCCGGCCGCCGCGCAGGACCGGCTGCGCATCGAACTGCCCGAGGTCCACCCGGTGGTGGGCGAGATGATCCGCCTGACCGTGCGCGGGGAATATACCGGCTTCGTGGCGCTGGAGGAGATGACCTTCCCGGATTCGCCGGCCTATGACTGGATGCAGCTTCTGCCCGACGACTGGCGGCAGGAGCGGGTGAATGGCCTGCCGCGCCAGGTCTTCGAGCGCCAGATCGCGCTTATTCCGCGCCGGCCCGGCAACCTGGTCATCGGTCCGGTCACGCATCACCTGACCAAGGCCGATGGCGCGGCCCGCAGCGTGGTCGATGTGACCGCCCCGGCGGTCTCGGTCGCCGTGGCGCCCTATCCGGCGCCGGGGCTGCCGCTGGCGGCGCGCAACCTGAAGGTCACGGACGAGCTGTCGGACGATCCGGCGCGGATCCGCGACAACCAGACCATCCGCCGCCGCATCACCATCACCGCCGAGGACACCATGGCGCATCTGCTGCCGACGCGCCCCGACCTGCGCGAAGCCTGGCTGATCAGCTTCACCGCGCCCGAGATCCGCGAGACCCGGCTGACCGAGCGCGGCCCGTTGGCCTTCGTGCAATGGGAATGGAGCCTGCGGCCGATCACCGGCGAACAGGGCACGCTGCCTCCGATCCGGTTTTCCTGGTTCGACCTGGCCAAGCGCGAGCTGCGCGGCGCGATCACCCAGCCGATCATCTTCGGCTATGGCTATGTCGGGGCGAATGTCGGCGGCGGCGCCCGGCTGACCGGCCCGTGGCTGGGCGGGGCCGCCGCCCTGGCCGGGCTGGCCGTGGCGCTGGCCTGGGCGCTGCGCGGCCAGGGACTGCGGGCGCCGGATTGGCGGCGCTGGCTGCCGAATCCGCATGCGGCGGCGCTGCGCCAGGCGGCGGCCGCCGGCGATCTGCTGGCGCTGCGCCACGCCGCCCGCGCCTATGCCGACCATGCCCGCCGCGCCGGCCGGCCGGTCGATCCGACGGCGCTGGAGCGGCTGGACCGGGCGATCTTCTCGCCCGAGGCAGGCGGTTTCGACACGGCGGCTTTCCTGCGCCAGATCCGCAAAGGTTAGCCGGCGGCTTTTGCCGTTTACAAGAACATTTCGCGAACATACCATGCCGCTATGGCACGGCGAACCCTGCAGCAGAAGCTGGCGATTCTTTCGGATGCGGCGAAATACGACGCCTCCTGCGCGTCGAGCGGCACCACGCGGCGCGATGCGCGCCAGGGCGGCATCGGCTCGGCCGGCGGCACCGGCATCTGCCACGCCTATACGCCGGACGGGCGCTGCGTCAGCCTGTTGAAGATCCTGATGACGAATTTCTGCATCTACGACTGCGCCTATTGCGTGAACCGGGTCAGCAGCAATGTCGAGCGTGCCCGCTTCTCACCCGAGGAAGTCGTCGGCCTGACGCTGGAATTCTATCGCCGCAACATGATCGAGGGGCTGTTTTTGTCCTCGGGCATCATCCGCAGCCCGGACCAGACCATGGGCGACATGGTCCGCATCGCGCGGATGCTGCGGGTCGAGCACGGCTTTCGCGGCTATATCCACCTGAAGACCATCCCCGAGGCGGCGCCCGAGCTGGTGGCCGAGGCCGGGCTGCTGGCCGACCGGCTGTCGGTCAATATCGAGCTGCCGCAGGACCAGAGCCTGCGCCGGCTGGCGCCGGAAAAGCGGCCCGAGACGATCCGCGCCGCCATGGCCGACATGCGGCTGGCGCGCGAGGCGGCGGGCGAGTCCTCGTTTCGCGGCAAGCGCCCGCCGCGCTTTGCCCCGGCCGGGCAATCGACGCAGATGATCGTCGGCGCCGACGCGACGCCCGACCGCGAGATCCTGCGCACTTCGGCCCGGCTTTACGCGGGCTATGACCTGAAGCGGGTATATTACTCGGCCTTCAGCCCGATCCCGGATGCCTCGGCCACGCTGCCGCTGGTCAAGCCGCCGCTGATGCGGGAACACCGGCTGTATCAGGCCGATTGGCTGATGCGCTTCTATGGCTTCGACGCCGAGGAGATCGGCGCGGCACGGCCGGACGGCAACCTGGACCTGGCGCTGGACCCCAAGCTTGCCTGGGCCCTGGCGCATCGCGGCGACTTTCCGCTGGACGTGGCGCGGGCCTCGCGCGAGCAATTGCTGCGCGTGCCGGGCTTCGGCACCCGCACCGTCGCCCGCATCCTTGCGGCGCGGCGCAACGGGCCGCTGCGCTATGGCGACCTGTTGCGCATGGGGGCGGTGATGTCGAAGGCGCGGCCCTTCGTCACCCTGCCCGACTGGCAACCCGGCGCGCTGACCGACAGCGCCGGGCTGCGCGCGCGTTTCGCGCCGGCGCCCGAACAATTGTCGCTGTTCGGATGATGCGGGTCGAGCTGCCGCGTTTCGACCGGCTTGACGCCTGGCGCGCGGCCGCCCGCCGGCTGGCCAGCGCCCGCATCGAACCGGGCGCCGTGACCTGGGCCGAGGCCGGGGCGGCGCCGGATCTGTTCGGCGCCGAACCGCTGCCGCCGCCGGGGGACCATCCGGTCCGCGCCACGCCCGATTTCCTGGCGCTGTGCCGGCAGGTCGGATTCCACGGCGATCCGCAACGCTGGAGCCTGCTTTATACGGCGCTGCTGCGGGTGCAGGATCAGCGCGACCTGCTGGACAATCCCGTCGATCCGCTGGTGATGCGCTTGCAGGCGCTGGCACGGTCTGTGCGGCGCGACATTCACAAGATGCACGCCTTCCTGCGCTTTCACGAGCTGCCGGCGACCGGCCCGCGCCGCCGCTTCGCCGCCTGGTTCGAGCCGGAGCACCCGATCCTGCAAGCGGTCACGCCCTTCTTCGCCCGCCGCTTCGCCGACATGGACTGGCGCATCGTCACCCCCGAGGGCGTGGCGCATTTCGACGGCGCGCTGCGGTTTTCCGACCCGGTGCCGCGCCCCGACCTGCCGCCCGACGCCAGCCATGCGCTGTGGCAGACCTATTTCGCCAATATCTTCAACCCGGCGCGGATCAAGACCAGGGCGATGCGGTCGGAGATGCCGCTGAAATACTGGAAGAACCTGCCCGAAACCCGGCTGGTGCCGCAGATGCTGGCCGATGCGCCGCGCCGCGTCGCGGCCATGGCGGCGGCGGGGGCGAGCGAGGCGCCGGGCTTTGCCGCCAAGGTCACGGCCCGGCTGCGGCTGCCGACGGATGAGACCGCACCCGCGACTTTGGAACAGGCCGGCGCGCAAGCCGCGGCCTGCCAACGCTGCGATCTGTGCCACGCCGCGACCCGCACCGTCTGGGGCGAGGGCGATCCCGAAGCCGCGCTGATGATCGTCGGCGAGGCGCCGGGCGATCACGAGGACCTGCGCGGCCGCCCCTTCGTCGGCCCCGCCGGGCAGCTTTTGCGCACGGTGCTGGCTGAGGTCGGGCTGGACCCGGACCGGGCCTGGCTGACCAATGCCGTCAAGCATTTCAAATTCGCGCCGCAGGGCAAGCGGCGTCTGCACCGCAACCCCTCGGCTGCGGAAATCGATCATTGCCGCTGGTGGCTGAACCAGGAGCGGCGGCTGATCGCGCCGCGGCTGACCGTCGCCCTGGGCGCCAGCGCCGCGCTGGCGCTGACCGGGCGCAAGGCGCCGCTGACCGCGCGGCGCGGCAGCGTCGAGCCGGCGCTGGACGGCGGGCCGGTGCTGCTGACCTGGCACCCGAGCCTGATCCTGCGCCTGCCCGCCGCCGAGGCCCGCGCGGCGCGCAGCGACTTCGCCGCCGACCTCGCGCAGGCGGCGGCGATGCTGGGGTCTCAGGCCAGGTCGCGCAGCTTGGGTTCGCGCGACCAGTAGCGGCGCTTGGCCATCTCGGGCAGGTCGGCATAGGCGCCGACGCCCTCGCCATCCTGGATGCCGGCGCGATCCAGGATCACCTGCGAGCCCTTGCAATGGCCGATGGCCTTGAGATGGGCGTGGGCATCCATGACGAAGGACAGCGCCGCAGCGTCGCTGGCCAGGCGCTGTGCCTCCTCCGGCGCCAGGATCATGCCGACGGCGTCGAACAGCACCGAGGGCGAGCCCGCCAGCTGGCCGTCCGCCGCACGCTCGCCGCCGGTCAGCTGCAGCGGCCCGACCTTGGGGGCGATGGTGAAGACGGTGCCGCCCTCGGCCTCGATCCGCGCGATGAGGTCGTCGATGGCGGCGGCGTCCGAGCCCTCGCCAAACAGCAGCCCGACCTTGCGGCCCTGCAAGGTCTCGTGCCAGTTCTTCTGGATCGACAGCGCGTCGGACGGCGGCAGATCCACCGGCGCGCGGAACGGCTCCGCGGCTGCGGGCAGGTCGATGGCAAGCCCCTTGGCGACGCGGCTGGCCAGTTGCTCGTCGACATTGCGCAGGTGGCTGACCACGCGGCTGCGGACATGGCCCAGCACCACCTTGGACAGTTCGAACACGAAGGCCGAGGCGATATGCGCCTGTTCGTTTGCCGTCTGCGAGCGCCAGAACAGCCGCGGCTGGCTGTAATGATCGCCGAAGCTCTCGGCGCGGATGCGCAGCTTCTGGCCCTCGACCTCTTGCGGGACGGTGGTGAAGACCTGGCCATTGGCGCGCGGCCCGGTCACCTCGCCGGCCTGGTCGAGGCTGTTCGGCTCGTAATTGGCGCGGCCCTTGGGCACCTGGGTCTGCATCATGCCGTCGCGCATCATGTTGGCATAGGGGCATTTCGGCGTATTCACCGGGATCTGGTGGAAATTCGTCGTGCCCAGCCGCGACTTCTGCGTGTCGAGATAGGAAAACAGCCGCCCCTGCAGCAGCGGGTCGTCGGTGAAGTCGATCCCCGGCACGACGTTCGAGGGCATGAAGGCCACCTGTTCGGTCTCGGCGAAGAAATTGTCGGGGTTGCGGTCCAGCACCAGCCGGCCGACCACGCGCAGCGGCACCACCTCCTCGGGGATGATCTTGGTCGCGTCGAGCACGTCATAGGGCAGGCTGTCGGCCAGTTCCTGGTCGAAGATCTGCACCCCCAGGTCCCATTCCGGAAAGTCGCCGGCCTCGATCGCCTCATGCAGGTCGCGGCGGTGATAGTCGTTGTCGGCGCCCTGCAGCTTGGCGCTTTCGTCCCAGACCAGCGACTGCACCCCCAGCCGCGGCTTCCAGTGGAACTTGACGAATTGCGCCTGGCCCTGCGCATTCACCAGCTTGAAGGTGTGGATGCCGAAGCCCTGCATCATGCGGAAGCTGCGCGGGATGGCGCGGTCGGACATGGCCCAGATCACCGTGTGCAGCGTTTCGGGCATCAGCGAGACGAAGTCCCAGAAGGTGTCATGCGCCGTCGCGGCCTGGGGATAGCCGCGGTCGGCCTCCATCTTGACCGAATGCACCAGGTCGGGGAATTTCAGCGCGTCCTGGATGAAGAAGACCGGGATATTGTTGCCCACCAGGTCCCAATTGCCTTGGTCGGTGTAGAATTTCACCGCGAAGCCGCGGACGTCGCGCGGCGTGTCGACCGAGCCCGCGCCCCCGGCCACGGTCGAGAAGCGCACGAAGACCGGCGTGCGCTTGCCCATTTCGGAAAGCAGGCTGGCGCGGGTCAGCTCGGGGATCGGGTCGGTGCATTCGAAATAGCCATGCGCGCCCGAGCCGCGGGCGTGGACGATGCGCTCGGGGATGCGTTCGTGGTCGAAGTGGAAGATCTTCTCGCGCAGCAGGAAGTCCTCGAGCAGCGTCGGGCCGCGCGCGCCGGCGCGCAGGCTGTTCTGGTTGTCCGCGACCGGGATGCCGTGGTTGGTGGTCAGCCCGCTGCCGATCTGCTGCGTCTCGCCGCCGGTGCCGCGGGTGGTGTCATAGGAGTTCTCAGCCATCTGTCCTGCCTTTGAAGGGTGGGTGCGGCCATGGCGCAGCCGGGGCCAGCCGCCGATGCGGGGCCAACGTCCGCGGGCGGGCAGGGTTCCTCGCGATGCGGCTCAGAGCTCGTCGAAAGCGGCCAGCGCCTTGGCGGCATAGACGGTCCCGGGGCCGCCGGACATCTCGATGGCCACGGCCAGCACCTCGAGGAGCTCGGCCCGGTCGGCGCCCTGGGTCTTGGCCTCGCTGGCGTGAAAGACCACGCAATCCTCGCAGCCGCGGCCGATGGCGACGGCGAGCGCGATCATCTCCTTCATCGCCAGGGCGATCCGGCCCTAGCGGCCGGCGGCGGTCATCAGCCCGCGAAAGGCGGACATGGTCTTGGGGTCGGCCTTGTAGAGCGCGGCGGCGCGGGCGTTCATCTCGGACAGTTTCTGCTTCGCGGTCATGTCGGCACCATGCTGGGTTTGATGCTGCCATTTAAGCCGAGCCTGACTGAGGGGAAGCTCGGTGGTGTGGAGGACGGGCCAAAAGGCGCGCTTCGGAGAGGCCGGGGTGTCAAAGGGCCGACAGTTCATATCCGCAAAATGCATGCTTTATGCGGATCACTGACAGTACCCGTTTCTGGCTCCCTAAAAATTGCCAATTGGCAATTTCTAGAGCGGGTTCTTTTCGGCATAGCTGCGGAAGAAGGCGAGATAGGCGCGGTCGGGGTCCTTGGCCGGCTCCTTGCGGGCGCTCCATTCCCGCCATTCGCTTTCGACGAAATAGATATCGTAGCCGGGGTGGCGCAGGCGGGCGGTTTCATAGGTCGCGGTCTGCAAGGCCGGCCCGCGCGATTCCAGCCAGCCGGGCCGGGGGCGGCTCTCAGTGGCGGGGCGAACCTCCTCGGTGCGGCCTTCGGCCTTGACCCGGCGCCCGACCTTCGAGAATTGCAGGGCGCGATCTGCCGCGCCGCTGGCATCGCCATCCTTGCGCCACCAGCGCATCTCGACATGGGTCACGGCGCGGCCGGTCTTGATCGGCAGGATCTCGACGAGGAAGTCCGAAAGCGCATTCACCTCGGCCACCGCCGGGTCGATGGCGCGCAGCTTCAGGTTCGACCAGGACGAAAGCTTACCTTTCGGGACGCCCATGATGCCGCGCAGGGCCTCCAGCGTGAAGCGCTCCGATGCCTTCCAGCGCAGGTTGCCGCGTTTTTGCACCATCTCGTAAAGCGTTAGCGCGTATTTCGAGGACAGCGCGAACATCACCTCGCGCTGCAGCCGGGCAAAGACCTGGCTGTTGCGGATGATCTTGCGCAGCCGCGCCGGGATCTCATACTCCAGCAAGCCGTCGCTGCGGCCGCTTTCCAGGTTGCCGCCCAGCAGCTGCACGCGCTCGATGGCGGGCTCTCCGTCCCAAATCACCGCCACCTTGACGATGGCAGACATCAGCCGCTCCAGGCTTTCGCCGACGCGGTCGTTGGAATTGTGGCTGCCGCGCAGGGTGGATTTGGAAATTACATGGGTCACCGGCTTGTCGATCGCCTCCCAGGCATTCTCGAGCAGCTGGTTATAGATGCGGCGGTCGTTCAGGGTCAGCGGCGTGACCTCGATCAGATCGACCAATTCGCCCGGCTTCACCAGGCTATCGGCGTTCGGTCGCGCCTCCACCGTGCGGATCCGGGTCTCAGCCATGTTCCCCTACATCAAAGACCTTACTTTTGTATTCGAGAGAACGTAAGCTTTCAAGCGTCGGGGTGGACGGCGGGGCGGGCGAACCCAAAAAGTAAGCGCCAACCGCACGGGCCGCCAGCAGGTGATTCGCAGCCGCTTGCTTTTGCTGGTCTTTTTCCCGAGCAAATCGCCGCATTCGCCGCCACCCGAAATGTAAGGTAACACCGCATCCCCGATTGTAAGCCATGGCCACCCGATCCGTAAGCGCCGCCATCCCGAAAAGAATCGCAAACCATCCCGAATCGTAAGTCTCGGAGAGAATATCGCAGCATTTCCAAGGTCTAGGTGGGAATGAATCCTGAATCTGATGAATCTGAACCCAGCGAGTGGTTTTTATCCACAAGATCAGGATTGCCGGATGGCCACCGCACCGCGAAAGACTTACAAATGGGGATGGCTTGCACCGGAGGGTTACGGAAAGGCTTGGGTCTTTCCGGGCAACTTGCGGCGCTGACAGCGCGCCTGCCCGGCTATCGCTTTCTGCGAAACATCGTCCCAAAAACCGAACTTTACGCCTCCGGGCGTTTCGGCCATAGTGCGGCAACCCGAGTAGCAAAGTCATCCCATGAATCCCGCGATTTCCCCCGTTACCCTGGACGAATTGGCCGTGCTGAGCCAGCGCGCCTCGACCGTCATCGAACGCCTGCGCGAGCGCGTTTTCGCGCCCGGCACGCAGAAGCAGCTCGACCTGCTGTTCAACGTGCGCACCGCGGCCGAGATGGTCGGCCGCTCGGAAAAGGCGATCCGCGACGCCGAAGCCGACGGCCGCCTGCCCGAGCCGACCAAGGATGCCGCCACCAATCGCCGCAACGGCTATACCCTGGCCGAGGTCAACCGCATGCGCGAGGTCTTTGGCACCATGCCGCACCGCGCGCCCGAAGATGCGCCGCTGGTCATGGCGGTGCAGAATTTCAAGGGCGGTGTCGGGAAATCGACCGTGGTGGTGCATCTGGCGCAGTATTTCGCGCTGAAGGGCTATCGGGTCTGCGTCATCGACTGCGATTCGCAAGCCTCGACCACGGCGGTTTTCGGGCTGAATCCCGATGTTGACGTGGATGAGGAAGAGGACACGCTCTATCCCTTCCTGCAGCACGGCGGGCCGAAATCGCTGCATTATGCTCTGCGCGCGACCTATTGGCCCGGCATTGCGCTGATCCCGGCGAACTTGGGACTCTACGATGCCGAATATGAATTCGCGGCACGCATGGCGCGCGATCCGACCTTCATCCTGGACCGGCTGCGCGAGGGTGTCGCCTCGATCGCCGACCAGTTCGACATCATGCTGCTGGACCCGCCGCCCGCACTTGGCATGCTGTCGCTGTCGGTGCTGCGGGCGGCCAATGCGCTGCTGATCCCGGCGCCGCCGAACAATATCGACTTCGCCTCGACCGCGCATTTCCTGAAGATGATGGAATCGACCCTGGCCGAACTGGCCCGGCACGGCGGCGCGCGGGAATACAGCTTCGTCAAGATCCTGACGTCCAAGATGAACGACCAGAAATCGGCGCATCAGGCGATCAAGCGCATGATGGACGCGGTGTTTCCGCAGGACATGCTGAACGCCGCGCTGAAGGATTCGGCCGAGATCGACAACGCCACCGCCAACCTGATGACCGTCTACGAGCTGACCGGCCCCGCTACGCGGACCGAGACGCACAAGCGCTGCCGCGCCTATCTGGACGCCGTGGGCCGCGAGGTCGAGTTGCTGATCCGCAAGACCTGGCCCAGCCATCACCGCCAATTGCGCAAGGAGGGCCTGCTGTGAGCAAGCGCCATGATGCGATCTTCGACGACGTGCTGAAGGACCTGTCGGCGCCGGCCGCCAGCGACAAGGCCGGCGCGCGCTTCCTGAAACGCAGCAACGCGCTGGCCGAGAGCGGCGAGCGCGAAGAGAAGGTGCTGCGCTGGGTCGACCCCGCCATTTGCGTGATGTGGACCCGGCACAACCGCGCCTATGACCTGCTGAACGAGGACAACTGCCGCGACCTGATCGACAGCCTGAAGGCGCAGGGCCAGCAGGAATTCCCGGCCATCGTGCGCAAGCTGCCGGCAGGGCAGGGCGCGGAATACGAGGTGATCTGCGGCGCGCGGCGGCATTTCGCCATCAGCTGGCTGCGGGCGAACAACTACGCGCAGTTCCGCTATCTGGTCGAGGTGCGCGACCTGACCGATGAAGAGGCCTTCCGCCTGGCCGATATCGAGAACCGCGACCGCGCCGATCTCAGCGATTACGAACGGGCGCGCGACTATCTCCAGGCGCTCGACATCTATTACGGCGGCAAGCAGAAGACGATGGCGGCGCGGCTCGAGGTGTCCGAGGCCTGGCTCTCGCGCTATCTGCATCTGGCCCGGCTGCCGCAACCGATCCTCGATGCCTGGCCGCGCCTGACCGAGATCAAAGAGCTGCACGCCCGCAGCGTCCGGCCGCTGCTGCAGGATGCCGAGGAGAAGGTGCTGGCCGAGGCCCGCGCCATCGCCGCGGAGCAGGCGCGCGCGCGGGCAGGGCAGGGCGCCCATGTGCCAGTGCCCCGTGTGCTGGCGCGGCTGAAAGAGGCGGCGCATGGCGCCGCGCCCGCGGCCGAGAAGCAGGTCCAGGGGCCGTTGGCCGTCGAACGGCGCGGCAAGAAGATCCGGCTGGAGTTCCCGGACACCCTGTCCGAGGCGGATCTGCGGGCCGCGCTGGACCACTTCCTTGCCGAACATTTCCGGCAATAAACCGGATTGCCAATTGGCAATTTCCGGAACAATGCAGGAACATAGCCGGAAAGACCCGCGCCGATCCCGGGACCGTCGCAGGCTTCCGTTACTTTTTGGGTGGGGTGCAATCCGGGGAAACGACCGGCTGCAAGGTGCCGAGCAATTGCAGCATCAACCCCTGCGGCCCCTGCGCGACATGGGCCACGACGCCAAAGCAGCGGGCCAGATTTTCCGGTGTCAGCACCGCTTCGGGGCTGCCGTCGGCCATGATCCGGCCCTGATGCAGCAGAACCAACCGCGTGCAGTGCCGGGCCGCCAGCCCCAGGTCGTGCAGCGAGGCCAGCACCGCCCGGCCCTGGTCCGCAAGGCGACGGAACAGCCGCATGACCTCGATCTGCGCCGCCGGGTCCAGGCCGGCGATGGGCTCGTCCGCGACCAGCAGCGGCGTGTCCTGCGCCAAGGCGCGGGCCAGCAGCGCCCGGGCCTGTTCGCCGCCCGAAAGCTGCGTGGCCGGGCGGTCGCGCAGCGGCAGAAGCGACAGCGCCGAAAGCGCGGCCTCGACGGCGGCGTGGTCGGTCTCGCCCGCGGCATCGGGATGGGCGATCCGCCCCAGCGCCACCAGCGTCTCGACCGAGACCGGCCAGGCAATCTCGCGCCCCTGTGGCATGAAGGCCGCCGCCCGCGCCCGCAGCCGCGCCGGCAATGCGGCGAGCGAGCTGTGCCCCTCGGCCGGCAGCAGCCCCAGGGCGGCGCGCAGCAGCGTGGTCTTGCCGGCGCCGTTCGGGCCCAGCAGGCCGACGAATTCGCCCGGCGCGACGGTCAGGTCGATGCCTTCGATCACCGTCCGGCCGTGACGGCGGCAGGCCAGGGCAGAAAGCGCCAGCGTCATGCCTGCCCCCGGGTCTTGAGGATCAGGTGCAGGAACAGCGGTGCCCCGACCAGCGCGGTCAGCACGCCCAGCTTCAGGTCCTGCGCGGGCAGGATCAGCCGCACCGCGATGTCGGCCGCCAGCACCATCGCCGCCCCGCCAAGCGCCGAGGCGACGAGCAGCCGCGACGGCCGCGCGCCCGCCGCACGGCGCAAGAGATGCGGCACCACCAGCCCGACGAAGCCGATGGACCCCGCCACCGCCGTCGCCCCGGCGATCAGCGCCGCGCAGCCCAGCACCAGCCGCAGCCGCAACCGGCCCAGGTCGATGCCGCTGGATGCCGCCGCATCCTCGCCCAGCGTCAGCGCATCCAGCGCCCGGCCGGTGGTCAGCAGCAGCCCGGCGCCCGGCAGGGTCAGCGCCGCCGCGATCCCGACATGCGGCATGGCGCGGTCGGCCAGAGAGCCCATCATCCAGAAGGTTATCTCATTGGCGGCAAAGGGATTCGGCGACAGGTTCAGCACCAGCGCGGTGCCGGCCCCCGCCAGCGCCGAAATGGCGATGCCGGCCAGGATCAGCGACAGCGTGCCGCCGCGCGGCCCAGCCAGCGCCAGCATGGCCAGCACCGACAGCGCGGCCCCCGCCAAGGCCGCCAGCGGCAGGCCCAGGGGCACCGCCGCCGCCAGCCCGGTCTGGATCGCCAGCACCCCGCCCAGGCTTGCCGAGGCCGAGGTGCCGATCAGCCCCGGCTCGGCCAGCGGATTGCGCAGGAAACCCTGCATGGCTGCCCCAGCCAGCCCCAGCGCCGCGCCGACCAGCAGGCCCAGAGCCGCGCGGGGCAGGCGGATCTCGCGCATGACCAGCCCCAGCATGTCGTCGCCCCGGACCAGCGCGGCAAGGCTTGGGCCAATCCCGGCCCCGGCCGGCCCGGTCAGCAGCGAGCCCGCAAACAGCGCCGCGACCAGCAGGCCAAGCAGGCCCAGCAAGACGGCGGGGCGCATCATCGCCGAACCCCGGCGGCGGCGGGCAGGTTGGCCACGGCGCGCAGGATGCGCGGGTTGCCGCAGATCCAGTCCGGGTCGGCCATCACCGCCGCCGGCCTGTCGCGCAGCAGCGCGCGCAGGGCCGGGTGGTCCAGCATGTCCTGCGCGCGGGCGTGGCCGGCATAGCGGCGGCCCAGGATCACCAGGTCGGGCCGGGCCAGCAGCAGCGCCTCCAGCGGCAGGGTGCCGCCCGGGCCAAGGCCCAGCTCGTCGGCGATATTGGCATAGCCCGCCAGCGCGACGATCTGCCCCGCCAGGCTGTCGCTGCCCAGCGTATAGCCGTTCACGGCATAGATCGCGGCGCGCGGCCGCGGCTCGGGCGCCGGCGGCAGGCGGGCCAGGTCGGCGTCGAACCGCGCCAGCACGGCATCCGCCTCGGCCTCGCGGCCCAGAACCTGGCCCATGCGGGCGATATTGCCGCGAATGCCGGCGATGTCGCTTTCGGGTTGGAACACCTCGACCGGGACGCCGACCCGGCGCAGCAACGAAAGGGTGGTGGGCGGGGTCCAGGTGCCGGCCAGCACCAGGTCGGGCTTCAGCAGGAAGATCTCTTCGGCCAGGCCGTTATTCGCCGGCAGGGCCGCTGCCGCCTCGGCCATGCCCGAGGAGAGCGGGTCGCGCGCCAGATAGGAAACCGAGACAAGCTGTCCCGGCGCCGCCAGCAGCATGGCAAGCTGGTCGGTGCAAAGGTTGATCGAGACGACCCGGCGCGGCGCTTCCGCCGCGACGGGGTGGGCAAGGCAGGCAAGGAGGCCGGCCAGAAGCCAGCGCGCTACCATCGCGCCTGCAACCCGGCATAGGCGGTGCGGCCCTGGCCGTAATAGCCCCATGCCTCGGAATGGTCCTTGTCGAACAGGTTCTCGACCCGGCCGTGCAGCCGGACGTTTTCGGTCAGGTCATAATGCGCGGCAAGGTTGACGGTGGCGAATTCCGGCAGTTCGGTGGTGGCCGGCGTATCGGGCCAGGCGGTGTTGTACCATTCCTCGTCGTAGCTGCCCGCGACATAGCGCAGTTCCGCCGACAGGCCGCCGCGGCCGGCCGCGAAATCCGCCTGTCCGCGCAGGTTGACCTGATGCCGGGGCACGCGCGCGACGCGGCTGCCATCCTGCTGGCGCGCGTCGGTATAGGTATAGTCGGCGCCGATGCGGATCGCGTCCGTCACCTGCATGGCCGTGGTGACCTCGAAGCCCTTGCGCGTGCTGGTGCCGTTAAGGTTCACTGAGGTCTCGCCCGAGCCGGTGATCAGATCCTCGACATCGCTGTGGAAGATGGTCGCGCCCAGCGTGCCCCGCCCGCCGGCATAGGACAGATCGGCGCCCAGCTCGTAGCCAAGGCTGCGTTCGGGGCGCAGGTCCGGGTTGCCCGCGTAAGAGCCGGGGATATAGCCGAATTGCTGGAACATGTCAGGATTGACCACGGCCCGGCCCGCCGCCGCGCGCAGGCGGATGTCCTGGCCCGGCACCTGCCAGCCGGCCGACAGGTTCCACGAGGTCGCGTCCTTGAAGCCGTCGTTCAGGTCGCGGCGGATGCCGGCCTGCAGGTCGATGTCCGGGTCGAGATTGCCCAGATATTCCAGCGCCAACGCGGTCGTGTCGCGTTCATAGATTCCGCCGGGCGCATAGGAGCTGCGATAGGTTTCGCGTTCGGTGGCGGCGCTGAAATTCAGGCGATGGCGGGTGCTGGCCAGATCGGCGCCGTCGATGGCCCAGCTGCCCAGATATTGCACGCCGCGGCGGCGGGCAGCGTCGTCATAGTCATAGGCGCCGTCGTTCAGGAACAGGGTGTCCTGATTGGTGCCCGAAACGGTCAGCCGGTTGGACAGCCGCCCGTCCAGCGCCTGCGCCTCGATCCAGAGCGTTCCGAAGACCTCGTTCCGGTCGGCGGTCAGCGGTGCGTCGATCAGGTAGTCGTCGGGGGTGGGCACCGGCACGAAGCTGCCAAGGTCATAGCCGTATTCCTGCCAGCTGCGGCGCAGGGCGAAGCCTGCGCTGACGCTTTCGGTCAGGTCATAGCGGCCGCGCAGCCCGATCGTGTCGCGGTCGTTGAAATCGCGGTCGCCGCCGGAGCGCGAGGCATCCTCGCCCTCGACATGGCGCGATTCCAGCGACAGCACCAGTTCGCTGCGCGCGTCCGAATAGCTGACATGGCCGTTGGCCGCGCGGGTGCCCAGCCCGCCGATCTCGACCCCGCCGCCATAGCGGAATCCCGCCCCGCGCGCGCGCCGCGTGGTGATCGAGACGACGCCCGCGGCCGCGTTCGAGCCGTAGATCGCCGATTGCGGGCCGCGCAGCACCTCGATCCGGTCGATATCGGCGGCGGTCATGCCCGAAAAGGTATAGTCGCCGGAGGCCGGAGAGTTCGCCTTGACCCCGTCGATCAGCACGAGGACGTGGCCGGGTTCGCTGCCGCGGATGCGCAGCTTGGTCAGCGTCTCGCCGGTCGAGGTGACGGCCACGCCCGGCACGCTGCGCAGCGCGTCCTGCACGGTGGCGAGGCCGCGCGCCTCGATCTCCTCGGCGGTCAGCACGGTCGAGGCGCGGCCATAGGCATCGCTGGCGATGGGGCTGAGGCCGGCCGACAGGATCACGGGATCCAGGATGACGGCCTCCTGCGCCGCCGCGACGGCCGGCACCAGCGCCGCCGCCAGAGTCATTATGGAAGCTCGGGTCCGAAACATGCCTTGACCTTTCCGGGCACGGGCCGCAGCCCGCGGGTTGCAGAACTGCCCTTCGAACAGGCCGATCGGCCCGCCCGCCGGGGGGTGAGCGTCACCTCTGCGGAACGGCCGCTTTCCCGGTGCGCCCCGCGCCGGGAATGGGTGAACGCCTCGGCAGGTCTCCTGACTCGCGGATCGTCGCTTCGGCCGGCCTTCCCGGGAGCGTCCCAGTGGCATCGTCGACCGTTGCTCGCCGCCTACAGTTGCGGGGGCAGTGCCGGATTGGCCCAAGGGGCGTGCCGGCTTCCCTTTTCATCCGGCAAGGCGCCGGAACCGAAGCAGCCACCTGTTCGCGCGACCAGGCCCCGGCTGTCAAGGGGTCTGGCCCGGCCCGCATGCGGCGGCGGCCGTGGTTTTCACGCCGGAGCCGAACGAAAAAGGCGCCGGACCCGCCGGCGCCCTGTCATTTTGCCGCAGGGGATCAGGCCAGCCGCTGCCGCAAGCCCGGGTCACGGGCCAGCGACCCTTGCACGAGCTGGCCGAAGATCAGCCCGATCCCGGCCCAGAGCATTGCCACGATCACCAGCGACACGCTGCGGAACTGCCAGAGCAGGTCGCCCGGAAAGCCGGCCGGCACCTCGTTGATGGCGGGCAGGACGAGGCCGGCGACGACCACCAGGACCAGATAGGCCAGCCCGCCCAGGATGCCGGCGCGCCAGCGGTCGCGGCCGCTGCGCGCCACTGCCACCGCGATCACCATGGCGATGAGCGACAGCGCCATCATGGCAAAGAACATCTGCGTGCGCAGGCCGATGGTCTCGCCATGACCCACGGCGGGCGGGTTGGCCGGGTATTTCAGGAAGGGCACCAGCACGACCGAGACATAGCCCAGCACCGCCATCACCCCCGCCGTCGCCCGCGCGCCCAGATGCGAGAACCGGCCCTGCACGAAGGCGAAGACCAGCGCGAAAAGCCCGCCCAGGCCGGCGCCGAACACCGCCATGCCGGTCAGCAGGCCGATGCCGGCCTGGGTGGCGCGGCTGATGCCCTCGCCCACGCCATGGGAATGGGAATGGCCGGCGGGTTCGGGCTCGGCCGTGGCAGCGGCGGTCGGCGCGTCGTGGCCGTGGTCATGAGCGTGTTCGGGGGCGGCGGGCGCGCCCGCTTCCTCCAGCGCGATGGCGGCGGCGACCGGCGGCTCGCCCCAGACCTTGCCGACGCCAAAGGCCAGCACACCCGCGATCAGCCCGGCAATCATGCCGAGCACCAGATAACGTCCTGTCATGGGGGCTGCTCCTCAGTGGCAGGGAAAGCCGAGAAGGTGGCGCGCGTCATGCACGAATTCATGCACGCCGGTGCCGTCGAGAAGCGCGACCGCGCCCTGTTCGGTGCTGACGAAATACAGCGCCAGCAGCATGACCAGCCCGGCGAAGATCGCCCAGGGCGCCCATTCGCCCAAGGGAATCGGGCGGCTGCGGAAATCGTCTGTGGCTTCGGTATAGGCCATCGCAATGCTCCTTCGGATACGCGTCCGGTTGGGATGTTGACATGCCCGGGCTCGGGGTCTGACTTCCGCCCCTGATGGGCGCGGTTACAGTGGCGCGACCGTGCCGGAGTTCCACCGGCTTCCCGCGACTGGGCAATGCCGGGCAAGCTGCGCTGCAGAGCGGCAAATGTCAAAGCAAACTTGCGCCCGCCCGGCGCCGCGGCCAATCTGGCGCCATGGCAAGCCGCATCCTGCTGATCTGTTCGCTGGCCCCGGCGCGGCCGGTGTTTCCGGGTGACGATCTCGCGCTGCCCGGCCCGCATCCCCGGCCGGGTCCGGCCCGCGTGTCGCCCCTGCGCCGCGCGGTGCAGACGGCCGAGGCTATGGGCCTGGCTGCGCGACCCGACCCGGCGCTGGCCGAGATGGACTATGGCGCCTGGGCCGGGCAGTCCCCCGAGCAGGTGCTGGCCCAGGACCCCCAGGGTTTCGCCCGCTGGCAGGACGACCCCCATGCGGCGCCGCATGGCGGCGAGAGCTTCGCCGCCGTGGTCGAGCGCATGGCCCGCTGGTTGCAGGACCGGGCGCAGGGGGGCGACAACCTGCTGGCCGTGACCCATCCGGCCCCGATCCAGGCGGCGCTGGTGCATGTGCTGGGCGCGCCGCTGGCCGCCGCCCGCGCCATCGGCGTCCGGCCGCTGTCGCGCATGCAGCTGACCCATGACGGCCGGCGCTGGTCGCTGCTGCTCTTGCCCTGAAGCCGGCCGGCGCGGGTGCCCTTTCGCCTTGCGGCTTCCTGCGCTATGGGGGCGCGTCGGGCCCGTTCCGCCGGCCGCGACGCCTCCCTTGACTATCTGCGGACAAGAACCATGACACATATCCATTCGGGTGCTGCCGCGAGCCGGCAGAAACCCCTGAACTCGCCCGTTCAGGTGCTGACGGCCAGCCTGATCGGCACCACCATCGAATTCTTCGATTTCTACGTCTACGCGACCGCGGCGGTGCTGATCTTCCCGACGCTGTTCTTCCCGTCCTCGGACCCGATGACGGCGCTGCTGGCGTCATTCGCCACCTTCTCGATCGCCTTCTTCGCGCGGCCCTTCGGCGCCGTGGTCTTCGGCCATTTCGGCGACCGCATCGGCCGCAAGGTCACGCTGGTCGCGGCGCTGCTGACCATGGGCATCTCCACCGTCATCATCGGGCTGCTGCCCAGCTATGCCCAGATCGGGGTCTGGGCGCCGCTGCTCTTGGCGCTGTGCCGGTTCGGCCAGGGCTTCGGCCTGGGCGGGGAATGGGGCGGCGCGGTGCTGCTTGCGACCGAGAACGCGCCCCCCGGCAAGCGCAGCTGGTATGGCATGTTCCCGCAGCTGGGCGCGCCGCTGGGGCTGTTCCTGTCCTCGGGCTTCTTCTGGGCCATGCTGCATTTCATCAGCCAGGAGGATCTGCTGGCCTGGGGCTGGCGGCTGCCCTTCCTGTCGTCGATCTTCCTGATCGTGATCGGGCTCTGGGTGCGGCTGTCGATCACCGAAACGCCGGAATTCGCCCGCGCCATCGCCAAGGAAGAGCGCGTCTCGGTCCCCGTGGCCGAGGTCTTTCGCAACCACAAGCGCAGCCTGTTCCTGGGCACTTTCGTCGCGCTGGTGACCTTCGTGCTGTTCTACATCTGCTCGGCCTGGCTGCTGTCCTATAACGTCAAGGTGTTGCAGATCCCGTTCAAGGACGCGCTGGCGATGCAGATCTTCGGCTCGGTCGTCTTCGGCATCGCCATCCCCATCGCCGGCAAGGCCGCCGACCGGATCGGGCGCTATGGCTTCCTGATCGGCGTGACGGTGGCCATCGCCGCCTTCTCGTTCCTGCTGGCGCCGCTGATGCAGGGCGATGCGCAGAACGAGGGCTCGATCTATCTGTTCATCACCCTGGGCATGTTCCTGATGGGGCTGACCTATGGCGTGATTGGCGCGGCGCTGGCCGCGCCCTTCCCGACGCGGGTGCGCTATACCGGGGCCTCGATCACCTTCAACTTCGCCGGCATCTTCGGCGCCTCGCTGGCGCCCTATGCCGCGACCTGGTTGCAGACGCATCACGGCATGGCCTCGGTCGGCTATTACCTGCTGGCGGCGGCGGTCATCACGCTGCTCTGCATCCTGGCCTCGGGCCGCGACCAGGTCTGAGCCTTTGGCCAGCGCAACCGGACGGGCGGCCGCCGCGGCCGCCCGTTTGCGTTTCGGCGGCGGATGCGGTTTATGCGAGGCATGACGCCCGAGGAACTGATCCGCAGTATTCTGGCCGGGACCGAGCTGCGCTCGGCCTCGTTCATCGTCACCGTTTATGGCGATGTCGTGGTGCCGCGCGGCGGCGTGTTGTGGACCGGCACGCTGATCGAGATCTGCGACCGCGTCGGCATCAGCGAATCGCTGGTGCGCACCGCCGTCTCGCGCCTGGTGGCGGCCAAGCGGCTTTGCGGCGAACGGGCCGGTCGGCGCAGCTATTACCGGCTGGACGCCTCGGCCGGGCAGGAGTTCCAGCGCGCGGCGGCGCTGCTCTATGCGCCCGACCCGCCGGCGCGTGGCTGGCAGATCCTGCACGCCCCCGACCTGCCCGAGGACCAGGCCCGCCACCTGCGGCTGGGCCAGATGGCGCCCGGCGTCTTCATCCGCCCGGACCGCGGCCAGCCGGTGCCGCCGGGCGCGCTGGTCTTTCCGGCTGGCGATCCGCAGCCGCTGGCCGAGGTGGCGCGCTATTGGAACCTGTCTGCCTTGCAGGCGCGCTATCGCGACATGCTGGCGCGGTTCTCGCCGGTCGAAACCGCCGACCCGCTGCCGGACGAGACCGCGCTGGTGATCCGGCTTCTGCTGGTCGAGACCTATCGCCATGTCCTCTTGCGCGATCCGCGCCTGCCGGCCCAGGCGCTGCCGGGGGATTGGCAGGGCGGGGCGGCGCGCGCGCTGTTCGACCGGCTCTATGCCCGGCTGACTCCGGGCGCCGAGCGCCACATCGCCGCCCGGTTCGAGGGCGTCGACGGTCCGCTGCCGGCCCAGACCGCGCTGACCCAAGCCCGGCTGGTCGGAATGGCCTGATTTTTGCCAGTCTTTCCAGAGCTTTGAATGGGCATGCGACAAAACATCACAGAAAGCCGCAAGTTTTGCTTTATCTGTGATGTTTGCCGCGCTATAAGCTGACCAATCGGTCGGCGAATTGGGAGAATCGCCGGTCTTTCACGAACACAAAGGAAAGCGGGATGCAGGAAGCCTTCATCTGCGACGCGGTGCGCACCCCCATCGGACGCTATGCCGGCGCGCTGGCCCAGGTCCGGGCCGACGATCTGGCGGCGGTGCCGCTGAAGGCGCTGATGGCGCGCAATCCGGGCGTGGACTGGGCGGCCGTCGATGACCTGATCTATGGCTGCGCCAACCAGGCGGGCGAGGACAACCGCAACGTCGGCCGTATGGCCGTGCTGCTGGCCGGCCTGCCCATCGGCGTGCCCGGGACCACGGTGAACCGGCTCTGCGGTTCGGGCATGGACGCGATCGGCATGGCGGCCCGGGCGATCAAGGCGGGCGATTGCGATTTCGTCATCGCCGGCGGGGTCGAGAGCATGACCCGCGCCCCCTTCGTCATGCCCAAGGCGGAAAGCGCATTTTCCCGCTCGAACGCGGTCTATGACACCACCATCGGCTGGCGCTTCGTCAACCCGGCGCTGAAGGCGCAGTTCGGCATCGACTCGATGCCGCAGACCGCCGACAACGTGGCCGCCGATTTCGGTATCAGCCGCGCCGACCAGGACGCCTTTGCCGCCCGCTCGCAGGCCCGCTGGGAGGCGGCGCAGGCGGCCGGGGTCTTTGCCGACGAGATCGTGCCGGTGACCATCCCGCAGAAGAAGGGCGAGCCCATCGTCTTCGACACCGACGAGCATCCGCGACCCGGCACCACGGCGGAAACGCTGGCGCGGCTCAAGGGCGTCAACGGTCCCGACCTGACGGTGACGGCCGGCAATGCCTCGGGCGTGAACGACGGCGCGGCGGCGCTGGCGATCCTCTCGGGCCCGGCGGCGCAGGCGCAGGGCCTGACCCCCAAGGCCCGCATCGTCGCCATGGCGGCGGCGGGGGTCGAGCCGCGCATCATGGGCATCGGCCCGTCGCCGGCGGCGAAAAAGGTGCTGGCACGCGCGGGCATGACCATCCAGCAGATGGATCTGATAGAATTGAACGAGGCCTTCGCCAGTCAGGCGCTTGCGACTCTGCGCGACCTGGGCCTGCCGGATGACGCCGCGCATGTGAATCCGAACGGCGGCGCCATCGCGATGGGCCATCCGCTGGGCATGTCCGGCGCCCGGCTGGTGACGACCGCCATGTATCAGCTGCACCGCAGCGGTGGCCGCTACGCGCTTTGCACCATGTGCATCGGCGTGGGGCAGGGCATCGCCATCATCATCGAACGTGTCTGAGGAGGCCCGCCAATGTATGCCCAGCTTGTGAAATCCGAAGGCAGCAAGACCCGCGACGAGATGACCCCCGAGGAGCTTGCCTTCCAGGACCGCATCGACCGCGGCGAAAAGATCGAGCCCAAGGAATGGATGCCCGAGGGCTATCGCAAGACGCTGATCCGCCAGATCGGCCAGCATGCGCATAGCGAGATCGTGGGCCAACTGCCCGAGGGCAACTGGATCACCCGCGCGCCGACGCTGGAGCGCAAGGCGATTCTGCTGGCCAAGGTGCAGGACGAGGCCGGGCACGGGCTTTACCTTTACAGCGCCGCCGAGACGCTGGGCGTCAGCCGCGACGAGCTGATGGAACTGCTGCATGCCGGCAAGATGAAATATTCCTCGATCTTCAACTATCCGACGCTGACCTGGGCCGACATGGGCGCGGTCGGCTGGCTGGTCGACGGCGCGGCGATCATGAACCAGGTGCCGCTGCAACGGACCAGCTACGGTCCCTATTCCCGCGCCATGATCCGCATCTGCAAGGAGGAAAGCTTCCACCAGCGCCAGGGCTACGCCATCATGATGAAGATGGCGCAGGGCACGCCGGCGCAGAAGCGCATGGCGCAGGATGCGCTGAACCGGCTCTGGTACCCCTCGCTGATGATGTTCGGGCCTTCGGACAAGGACTCGGTCCATTCCGCGCAGTCGATGGCGTGGAAGATCAAGATGAACACCAATGACGAACTGCGGCAGAAATTCGTCGACCAGACTGTGCCGCAGGCGGAATACCTGGGGCTGACCGTGCCCGACCCGGATCTGAAATGGAACGAGGAGAAGGGCGGCTACGATTTCAGCGAGCCGGACTGGTCCGAATTCTACGATGTGCTGGCCGGCAACGGGCCCTGCAACAAGGATCGCCTGGGCGCCCGCGTCAAGGCCTGGGACGACGGCGCCTGGTTCCGCGAGGCGCTGGTCGCCCATGCCGAGAAGGCCGCGGCTCGCCGCGCCATCGCCGCCGAATAACCCGCGCCGAATAACCCGCCAGGAACATGCGGCCCCCGCGCCGCGACCAAGTAAGGGAGAACACCATGTCCAAGGAATGGCCGCTCTGGGAGGTCTTCATCCGGGGCCAGCACGGGCTGAACCACCGCCACGTCGGCAGCCTGCACGCGCCCGACGCAGAAATGGCGATCCTGAACGCCCGCGACGTCTATACCCGCAGGAATGAAGGCGTCTCGATCTGGGTCGTGCCCTCGGCGCAGATCACCGCGTCGAGCCCGTCCGAGAAAGGCCCGCTGTTCGAGCCCTCGAACAGCAAGGTCTATCGCCACCCGACCTTCTTCGACATCCCGGACGAAGTGGGGCATATGTGATGCCCTCGCTGCCCGACATGAACACGCCCGAAGTGGCGGAACTGGCCCGCATGCAAGGCGCGCATGCCCACCCCCCGGTGCCCGCCCCCGACGCCGGCGAACAGGCGCTGTTCGAATGCCTGCTGCGCATCGGGGATTCGACCCTGATCCTGGGCCATCGCGTCTCGGAATGGTGCGGCCATTCCCCGGCGCTGGAAGAGGATATCGCGCTGGCCAACGTTGCGCTGGACCTGATCGGCCAGACCCAGAACTGGCTGGCGCTCGCCGCCGAGGTCGAGGGCCAGGACCGCAGCGCCGACGACCTCGCCTATCTGCGCGACGCCTGGGATTTCCGCAACCTGCTGCTGGTCGAGCGCCCGAACGGCGATTTCGGCCATACGCTGATGCGGCAGTTCCTGTTCGACGCCTGGCACCATGAATTCCTGAAGGGCGCCGCGGCTTCGACCGACCCGCGCGTGGCGGAAATCGCCGCCAAGGCGGCGAAAGAGGTGGCCTATCACCTGGAACGGTCCTCGGACCTGATCGTGCGGCTGGGCGACGGCACCGCGGAAAGCCACCAGCGCATGACCGCTGCCGTCGAGGCGCTGTGGTCCTATACCGGCGAAATGTTCCTGGCCGACGCCAAGGACGCCGAGATTGCCGCGCGGGGTATCCTGCCCGATCCGGCCAGCCTGCGCGAGCCCTGGCTGGCGACGATCGGCGCGGTCTTCGCCGAGGCGACGCTGGCGCTGCCCGACAGCGCCTTTGCGCACAAGGGCGGCAAGCAGGGCATCCATACCGAGCATCTGGGCTATATCCTGGCCGAGATGCAGTTCCTGCAACGCGCCTATCCGGGCGCGAGCTGGTAACATGGCAGCCCCCAGCGTCGCACAGGTCTGGGACTGGCTGGCCGAGGTGCCGGACCCCGAAATCCCGGTGCTCAGCCTGACCGACCTGGGCATCATCCGGGACGTGGCCTGGCAGGATGACACGCTGGTCGTCAAGGTGACGCCGACCTATTCCGGCTGCCCGGCGACCAGCATCATCAACCTGGACATCGAGACCGCGCTGCGCGGCCACGGCATCGACAAGCTGCGGCTGGAACGGCAGATGTCGCCGCCCTGGACCACCGACTGGATCACGCCCGAGGGCCGCGACAAGCTGCGCGGCTATGGCATCGCACCGCCGGTGGACGGCACCGCGGCGGACGGGGTGCTGGCGGGCCGGATCGCCCGGCTGGGCGGCCACAACCTGACCATCGTCTGCCCGCGCTGCGGCAGCACCAATACGGAAAAGATCAGCCAGTTCGGCTCGACCCCCTGCAAGGCGAGCTATCGCTGCAAGGACTGCCTGGAACCATTCGACTATTTCAAATGCCTGTAAGGGCTTGGGAAGGATACCCAAAATGGCACGCTTCCACCCGCTGAAAGTGACCGACGTGCGCCGCGACACCCGCGACGCCGTGGTCGCGACCCTGGCCCCGCGCGACGAGGACCGGGCGCTGTTCGACTTTACCCAAGGGCAATACCTGACCCTGCGCCGCGACTTCGACGGCGAGGAACTGCGCCGGTCCTATTCGATCTGCTCGGGCGTCGACGACGGCTGCCTGCGCGTCGGCATCAAGCGCGTCGATGGCGGCGCCTTCAGCACCTGGGCCAACGAGAACCTGGCGCCGGGCGTGGAAATCGACGCCATGCCGCCGATGGGCAAGTTCCATACCCAGACCGACCCCGCGGCCGAGCGGCAATATCTGGGCGTGGCGGCGGGCTCGGGCATCACGCCCTTGCTGTCGATCATCAAGACCGTGCTGGCGCGCGAGCCCCGCTCGCAGTTCACGCTGGTCTATGCCAACCGCCAGATCAACTCGATCATGTTCCGCGAGGAGCTCGAGGACCTGAAGAACCTCTACCTTGGCCGCTTCTCGGTGGTGCATATCCTCAAGGCCGAGGCGCAGGAGATCGACCTGTTCACCGGCCGCATCGACGAAGGCAAGATGGCGGCGCTGTTCCAGCACTGGATCGACCCGACCGCGCTCGACACCGCCTTCATCTGCGGCCCCGAGGGGCTGATGCTGGCCGTGGCCGCCAGCTTGCGCGAACACGGGATGCGCGACGACCAGATCAAGTTCGAGCTGTTCGCCAGCAGCCAGCCCGGCCGCGCCAAGGCCCGCGCCGTGTCGCAGCAGGCGGCGACGCAGGGCAATGGCACCGCCGCCACGGTGACGCTGGACGGCGCCACGCGCAATTTCCAGATGCCGCGCGAGGGCGAGACGATCCTGGAAGCCGCCATCGCCAACCACATGGACGCGCCCTATTCCTGCAAGGCCGGGGTCTGCTCGACCTGCCGCTGCAAGGTGCTGGAGGGCGAGGTGGAAATGGCCATCAACCACGCGCTGGAGGATTACGAGGTCCGCGCCGGCTATGTCCTGTCCTGCCAGGCCTATCCGATCAGCGACCGCGTGGTCGTCACCTATGACGAATGAGGCAGCCATGACCCAGACCATGAACCTTGACGACTATCTCGCGCAGGGCGGCGTGCTGACCTCGCCCGGCAACGTGCCGCCGCGCTATCGCGGCGAACTCCTGCGGCTGATGTCCAGTTTCGTTGACAGCGAGCTGGCGGCCTCGGCCGGCTTCGCCGATGCGATCAACTTCGCCCCGGCGATCAAGGAGCGTATCGCCGCCAGCCGGATCACGCTGGAAAAGGCCGACCATGCCGAGCGCGTGCTGGCGGTCATGGCGGATTTCGGCACCGACAGCCGCCGCTATCAGCAAAGCCACGACTGGGCCGCCCGCGTCGACCGCGAGGCCGACATCGGCGCCGCCCGGCGCGAGGGCGACATGCGCCTGTCGGTGTTCCACTACCCGATCGCGGGCTGGGCCGACGCGGTGGTGATGAACGTGCTGCAGGGCCTCGCGGCCGGCGTGCAGATGACCGAGCTGACCCGCGTCTCCTACGCGCCGCTGGCCGAGGTTTTCCGCGAGATCGCCCCGCGCGAGGCGCGCCACGCGGGACTGGGCCTGGAAGGCCTGGCCGCGCTGGCCGAAAGCGACCGCGACGGGGTGCAGGCGAGCCTGGCCTATTGGCACCCGCGCGTGGCGGCGGGCTTCGGCGCCGCCCATTCCGCGCGCTATGAGACGCTGCGCCGCTTTGGCCTGCGCCACCAGCCGAACGAGGATCTGCTGGCCCGCTGGGAAACGCTGGTGGCCGAGCATCTGGCCGCATTCGGCCTTTGATTTCAGGGGCGCGGCCATCCGCGCCCCGTTGCGAACAGGATTGGAAGGAAACGCGATGACCACGCTGCGCCGTTTGGAAAGCTATGTCTGCGGCGGCTGGACGCCGGGCGCCAAGGAAGGCCAGACCCTGCTGGATGCCGCGACCGGGGCGCCGGTGGCGCTGATCGACTCGACGGGCCTCGATTTCGCGGCGGTGCTGCAGCATGGCCGGGCCGCGGGCGCCAGCCTGCGCACCATGACCTTCCACGAACGCGCCGGCATGTTGAAGGCCCTGGGCCTGGCCCTGATGGCGCGGAAAGAGGAGTTCTACGCCGAAAGCCTGCACACCGGCGCCACCCGCGCCGACGGCTGGGTCGATATCGAGGGCGGCATTGGCACCATGCTGGCCTTTGCCTCCAAGGGCCGGCGCGAACTGCCCAACGCCCGCGTGCTGACCGACGGCGAAGTCGAGGTGCTGTCGAAAGACGGCAGCTTCGTCGCCCAGCACATCCTGTCGCCGTTGGAAGGGGTGGCGGTCCATATCAACGCCTTCAACTTCCCGATCTGGGGCATGCTGGAGAAAATCGCGCCGACGCTGCTGGCCGGCCTGCCCTGCGTGGTGAAGCCGGCGAGCCAGACCGCCTATCTGACCGAGCTTTGCGTGCGCCGCATCATCGACACCGGACTTTTGCCCGAGGGGGCGCTGCAACTGATCTGCGGCTCGGTCGGCGACCTTCTGGACCATGTCGGCGAACAGGACGCCGTGACCTTCACCGGCTCGGCCTGGACCGGCCGCAAGCTGAAGACCCATCCGGCGGTGGTGGCCAATTCCGTGCGCTTCACCATGGAGGCCGACAGCCTCAACGCCTCGATCCTTGGCCCCGACGCGGTGCCGGGCACCGCCGAATTCGACCTGTTCGTGCGCGAGGTCGCGCGCGAGATGACCACCAAGGCCGGGCAGAAATGCACCGCCATCCGCCGCGTCATCGCCCCCCGCGCGCAGGTGCAGGCGCTGGTCGCGGCGCTGCGCGAACGGCTGGACAAGACGGCGCTGGGTCTGCCGGGCGACGAGGGCACGCGCATGGGGCCGCTCGCCAGCCTCGACCAGCGGGCCGAGGTACGCGAACGCATCCGCGACCTGCAAGCCGTGGCCGAGATCGTCGCGGGCGATCCCGACGCGGTGCGCGTGAGTTCGGGCGATTCCGAGCGCGGCGCTTTCCTGAACCCGGTGCTGATGTATGCCGATGCGCCCAAGGCCGCCGCGGCGGTGCATGAGGTCGAGGCATTCGGCCCGGTCTCGACCGTGATGCCCTATGACGACCTGGACGAGGCGGTGGCGCTGGCGCGGATGGGACGGGGCTCGCTGGTCAGCTCGGTCTTCACCGGCGACGAGACGGTCGCGGAAAAGCTGGTGCTGGGCGCGGCGCCCTGGCATGGAAGGGTGCTGATCGGCAGCGCCGAGACGGCGAAAAGCTCGACCGGGCATGGCTCGCCCCTGGCGCCCTTGGTCCATGGCGGGCCGGGCCGCGCCGGTGGCGGCGAGGAAATGGGCGGCATCCGCGGCGTCAAGCATTACATGCAGCGCACGGCGGTGCAGGGCGCGCCGCGCCTGCTGTCCGCGGTCACCGGCCGCTGGATCGAAGGTGCGCCGACCCGCTCGGGCGAGCATCCGTTCCGCAAGTCGCTGGCCGAATTGCGCATCGGCGACCAGCTGGTGACCGCCACCCGCACCATCACGCTGGAGGATGTCGAGCATTTCGCGCATTTCACCGGCGACACCTTCTATGCCCATATGGACCAGGCGGCGGCGCGGGCGAACCCGTTCTTCGACGACCGGGTGGCGCATGGCTATCTGATCGCCAGTTTCGCGGCGGGGCTGTTCGTGGAACCCAATCCCGGTCCGGTGCTGGCGAATTACGGCGTGGACAACCTGCGTTTCCTGTCCCCGGTCTATTTCGGCGACAGCCTGCAGGTGCGGCTGACCTGCAAGGAGATCAACCCGCGCGAAAACGCCCAGCATGGCGAGGTGCGCTGGGATTGCCGGGTGACGAACCAGCGTGGCGAGGTGGTGGCGCAATATGACGTGCTGACCATGGTGGCCAAGACCTGGCCGCTGGCGTCCGAGGCCGCCGCCTGAGCGTCGCGGCCATTCCCATTTCGCGATCGAGCCCCCACATAGGGGGACGATCGCAATTGAAGGAGGCCGCGATGAACGCAAGGACCAGGGAAGAGGCGCTGGCCAGCCTGACGCCGGAACAATACCGCGTGACACAGCAGAACGGCACCGAACGGCCGTTCAGCGGCGAATACGACCACCATTTCGAACCCGGCATCTATGTCGACGTGGTCTCGGGCGAGCCGCTGTTCGCCTCGTCGGCGAAATACAACTCGGGCTGCGGCTGGCCGGCCTTCACCGCGCCCATCGTGGCCGGGAACGTGCGCGAATTGCGCGACGTCTCGCATGGCATGATCCGCACCGAGGTCCGCTCGGCCCAGGGCGACAGCCATCTGGGCCATGTCTTCAACGACGGGCCCAGCGACCGGGGCGGGCTGCGCTATTGCATCAACTCGGCCTCGCTGCGCTTCGTGCCGCGCGACCGGATGCAGGCCGAGGGCTATGGCGACTACCTGGACCAGGTGGAGGACGCGCAATGACCGAGACGGCAATCCTGGCCGGCGGCTGCTTCTGGGGCATGCAGGAGCTGATCCGCAAGCTGCCCGGCGTGGTCTCGACCCGCGTCGGCTATACCGGCGGCGACGTGGCGAATGCCACTTACCGCAACCATGGCAATCATGCCGAGGCCATCGAGATCACCTTCGACCCGGCCCGGACCAGCTATCGCAAGATCCTCGAGTTCTTCTTCCAGATCCACGACCCGACCACGCCCGACCGCCAGGGCAACGACTTGGGCCCCAGCTATCGTTCGGGGATCTACCATACCTCGGACGAGCAGCGCCGGATCGCCGAGGAGACTATCGTCGATGTCGATGCCTCGCGCCTGTGGCCAGGCAAGGTGGTGACCGAGGTGAGGCCCGCCGGGGATTTCTGGCAGGCCGAGCCCGAGCACCAGGATTACCTGCAACGCCATCCCGCGGGCTATACCTGCCATTTCGCCCGGCCGAACTGGGTGCTGCCGCGTAGGCAGGCGGCCGAGTAGGGCCTGCGGCGCCGCTGCCGGGGGCTTTCTGCCCCCGGACCCCCGAGGGTATTTCGGGAGCAAAGAAATCAGGCGGTGTCGAACGGGGCGACGCCGGGCTCGTCCTTGAGCGTCTTCAGCACGATTTCGGAACGCACCTGGGCGACCTGCGGATGCGGCAGTAGCTGGCCATGGACGAAATCGGCGAAGCTTTCCAGGTCGCGGACGCGCAGGTCCAGCACGTAATCCGCATCGCCCGAAACCGAGAAGGCCGAGCGGATCGCCGGCTGGCTGGTGACGAAGCGGGCGAAGTCGTCCTCCTTGCGCTGGCCGTGGCTCGACAGGTTGACGCGGATGATGGCGCGCAGCCCGAAGCCCAGCTTCGCGGCGCTGAGCCTGGCGGCGTAGCCCTCGATCACGCCCGCCTGTTCCAGCGCCGCCCGCCGGCGCGAGCATTGCGAGGCCGAGAGGTTGACCACGTCGGCCAGGGCGGCATTGGTCATGGCGCCGTCGCGCTGCAAGGCGATGAGAATCGCGATGTCGAACCGATCCAGCTGCATTTCATGCACCACCCTGCGATCTGATGCGCTTTTCGTGCAAATCCTTGCCGGATAGCCGGCGCTTTGCAAGCCCGTTGCAGCCCGGCGGTGGCATGATGGACCCAGGAACGCACTGAACAGGACGAAGACCATGGGCCCTTTTCCGCATGACGCCCCCCGGGCGAGCATCAGCGCCGCCAATCCCGCCGGCACCGATGGGTTCGAGTTCGTCGAATTCGCCCATCCCGAGCCGGGCCGGCTGGACCTGATCTTTCGCCAGATGGGCTTCGTGCCGGTGGCGAAGCACCGGCGCAAGGACATCACGCTCTATCGCCAGGGCGACATCAACTACCTGCTGAATGCCGATCCCGACAGCCATGCAGCGGGGTTCGTCGCCGAACACGGCCCCTGCGCGCCGGCGATGGCCTGGCGCGTGGTCGATGCGCAGCTGGCCCTGGCCCGTGCGCTGGAACTGGGCGCGACCGAATACACCGGCCCCGGCAAGTCGATCGAGGCGCCGGCGGTGCATGGCATCGGCGGTTCGCTTCTGTATTTCATCGACCGCTACGGCAAGACGGGCAGCGCCTATGACGGCGATTTCGACTGGCTGGGCGAGGCCGATCCGCGGCCCGAGGGCTTCGGCTTCTACTATCTCGACCACCTTACGCACAACGTGATCCGCGGCAATATGGACACCTGGTATCGCTTCTATCACGACACGTTCAATTTCCGCGAGATCCGCTTCTTCGACATCAAGGGCAAGCAGACCGGGCTGGTCAGCCGGGCGCTGACCTCGCCCGACGGCAAGATCCGCATCCCGATCAACGAATCGACCGACGATCACAGCCAGATCGAGGAATACCTGCGGCGCTACAAGGGCGAGGGCATCCAGCATATCGCCATCGGCAGCGAGGACATCTATGCCGGCACCGACCGCATCCATGCCGCCGGGATGAAGTTCATGCCCGGGCCGCCCGACACCTATTACGAGATGTCGCACGACCGGGTCAAAGACCACGGCGAGCCGCTGGACCGGCTGCGCAAGCATGGCATCCTGATCGACGGCGAAGGCGTGGTCGGCGGCGGCGAGACCCGCATCCTGCTGCAGATCTTTTCCCGCACGGTGATCGGGCCGATCTTCTTCGAGTTCATCCAGCGCAAGGGCGACGACGGCTTCGGCGAGGGCAATTTCCGCGCGCTGTTCGAATCGATCGAGGCCGATCAGATCCGGCGCGGCGTGCTGTCGGCGGCCAAATAGCCGCCGCCCGGGCCGGCTTAACAAAGGCTAGCCGCCGCTGCGGGGAACCCGTATGCGCTCCAGCCGTTTCTTCGGCAACGGCAGGAGGATGCAATGACCCATACCGACGACCAAAGCCGCGACTTCTGGGACCGGCTCGACGATATCAATTCGGGCATGCTGGGGCTGGTCCAGGATCCCCGGCTGGTGCCGATGTCGCATTACGCCGAGCCCGAGACCGGCACGCTGTGGTTCATCACCGCCAAGGGCACCGACCTTGCGCAGGCGGTCGCGGGGGGCCCGGCCCCGGCGCTGCATGTCGTCACCGAGGAATCGGCGGGCCTGTTCGCCCGGATCGAGGGGACGCTGTCGCTCTCGGACGACCGTGCCAAGCTCGACGAACTGTGGAACGCCGTCGCCGCCAGCTGGTTCGAGGACGGCAAGCAGGATCCCGATATCCAGCTGATGCGGCTGGACCTGACGGCGGCCGAGGTCTGGCTGACCGGCGGCAACCTGCGCTTTCTCTATGAAATCGCCAAGTCCAAGATCACCGGCAGCCAGCCCGACATGGGTCGGCATTTCGCTCTGAGCTTCTGACCGCCTCAGTTCAGCAGCATGACCTGCACATCGGCGACATTGGTCCCGGTGGCGCCGGTCAGCAGCAGGTCTCCGGCGGCGGCCAGCGCGGCATGGCTGTCGTTGTCGGCCAGAAGCGCCTGCGCATCGGCGCCGGCCGCTGCGATCCGGGCCATGGTCCCGCCATCGACCACGCCGCCGGCGGCATCGGTCGGCCCGTCGCGGCCGTCGGTGCCGCCGCTCAGAAAGACCCAGTCGCCGCGCTGGCCCTGCATGGCATCCGCGACGCGCAACGCCAGTTCCTGGTTGCGTCCGCCCTTGCCGTTGCCGCGCAGGGTCACCGTAGTCTCGCCGCCGAAGATCAGCGCGGTCGGGCGGTCGGGCGGCGCCTCGCGCGCGGCCTGCACGATCAGCGCCGCCGCCTCGGCCACGTCGCCCTCCAGCCGATCCGAGACGATACGCGCCGCCCAGCCCGGCGCCACCACGTCCCGCATCGCATGCAGCGATTGCTCGTTGCTGCCGATCAGGTGATTCTCGGCCGCGGGCAGGGGCGCCGCGCTGTCGGGCGCGTCCAGGACCTGGCGCACCGCGTCGGGCAGGCGGTCCCAGATTCCGTTGTCCTGCAACAGCTTGCGCGCCTGCGCCCGGTTGCCCAGCGGCGCCGAGGTCGGGCCCGAGGCGACCGCGCCCAGCTCGTTGCCGATCACGTCCGACAGGATCAGCCCGGTCACCGGCGCCGGCGCGGCATGGCGCAGGAAGCCGCCGCCCTTCAATTCGGACAGCTGCTGGCGGATCAGGTTCATCGCGGTGATGTCGAGCCCGCTGGCCAGCAGCAGCCGGTTCACCGCCTGCTTGTCCTCCAGCGTCAGGGGCGCGCGCGGCGCCGGGATCAGCGCCGAGCCGCCGCCCGAGATCAGCGCCAGCACCCGGTCGCCCGGGCCGGCGCCGTCCAGCGCCGCCAGGATCTCGCGCCCCGCCCGCAGCCCGGCCTCGTTCGGGACCGGATGGCTGGCGGTCAGGACGCGGGCACCGGGAATATCGGTCCCGTTCCCCTCATGCGTGACGGCCAGCGCGATGCGGGCATCGGGCAGATGCGCCATCGCCTCGGCCAGCATGGCGGGGGCGGCCTTGCCGACGGCGACCAGGATG